>CASDXQ010000014.1 GCA_949285145.1 uncultured Spirochaetales bacterium
TCCTTGTTTTCTTTTCTGTTTTGCACCAATGATACTGCATCAGGTGTGCCAACTTATTCATTTCTTTTAATTACAACAACTTACTCTTAAACCTGCCTCGCTGTTCCCCTTTTTCTCCCTCCACTATGGGTCATTCTGATACACCGTGCGCACCTAAGATTGCCACACGTGTCATCCTGACCCTGCAGCTGAGAGCAGAAACAAAAAATTGTATCAGGAAAAAGCGGTACAGGATAGAAAGGACTCAAGGGTATAACTTCTGATACCTGAGAAATTGATTACCGGACTCTGAGGTGAAACAAGTATTTTTGCGGCCTTCTCCTGAATAGTGTTCAGCGGGTCTATATCCTGTGCAACCGCCAGCAGAGAAGAACCAAGACGCGCTTTTATCAGGGAAGTGGAGAATGACACCTCATAGCCGAGCGAGAGAAGATGTCTTATAGCAAGAACCCTTGCATCATCTCCTTCATAATAATAAGGAATTAGACAGATACGCCCTTTCTCCCCGCAAACCGGAATGAAAAGTCCTGATGAAGCGAAGCTTTCAATGATGGACCGGGCTTTATAAAAAGATGAGAGGTGGAATTTTCTCATGAACGACTTTGTTGAAATATTGAAAACCGCACCTGATCTCAATTCAGAATAGAAATCGCGGGCACATCTGCCATCCAGGCAGAGCGGACCGATTATTTTCATAAGCAGGAGGTGGGATGTGATAAGCTCTTCATCCTTTGATGAATAACAGACCATGTTGCACCAGAGACTGTCATTTTTCCACTCTCTTCCTTCTTCAAGAGTCAGTCCCCTGAAGCCGCAGCCAAGTATTCTTTCCTTTACTCTGGCGCTGCAACGAACATCAGGTGCAACAAGGTTGATATTCCGGATTCCGTTTTTCAGTATCGTCTTTATATGTTCCATATAAAACAGTACACAAAAATTCCGGAATCCGGCTAACAGCCGTCATTTTTCAAGTACTGCCTTGATTCTTCTCACTCCCGCGCTTGATGACTGTTCCTTCACGATTCTGAAGTGCCCCATCGTTCCTGTGTGTTCAACATGAGGTCCGCCGCAGACTTCTTTTGAGAAATCTCCGATTGAATACACTTTGACAAGTTCTCCGTACTTTGCGTCAAACTGGGCAACAGCCCCCTGTTCACGAGCCTCTTCCACTGTCATAGTCTCGCATGTCACAGGAAGATCCTTCCGGATCTGCTCATTTACAAGATCCTCAATCTGCTTAAGCTCATCTTTAGTGAGAGCACATGGATGGTTAAAATCAAATCTGAGACGTTCTGCTGTGATATTTGAACCGAGCTGCTTTACATAACCGCCCAGAACATCGCACAGTGCCTTATGAAGCAGATGAGTTGCCGTATGAAGTGCCGTCGTTGCTTCACTGTGATCTGCAAGACCTCCCTTGAACTGTCCTTCAGCTCCGGCACGGCTGACTTCCTGATGTTTCTGGAAAGCTTCCTCGAAACCTTTCACATCCACAGAAAAACCATGTTCCTTTGCAAGTTCAACTGTAAGCTCAATCGGGAAACCGTATGTATCATAAAGCTTGAAAGCAAGCCGGCCTGATATGATCCGGCTGTTTCCCTTCATGAGATTTGGAAGCATTTTCTCAAATTCCTTCTCGCCTTTCACAAGCGTGTCGGAGAATTTCGCCTCTTCCTTCTTCAGCTCATCGAAAATGAAATCCTTTCTTTCCTTCAGTTCCGGATATGCACACTCATAAAGAGAGAGCACGACTACAGCAATATCGGAAAGGAATGCATGGCCGATGCCGAGTTTTCTGCCATGACGTACCGCTCTTCTTATCAGACGGCGCAGGATATAGCCCTGTCCGACATTTG
The DNA here is from genome assembly GCA_949285145.1 of uncultured Spirochaetales bacterium. Classification (GTDB taxonomy): domain Bacteria; phylum Spirochaetota; class Spirochaetia; order Sphaerochaetales; family Sphaerochaetaceae; genus Bullifex. Next base: position 1,857 of record CASDXQ010000014.1, read on the forward strand.
ACGGGGCCATGCCTCTCTGATCACCGAGAATGAAAACACTTGTCCTTATGTGATCGCAGATAATTCTTATTGAAGTGTCATCATCCTCGTTTTCACCGTATTTTCTGCCTGTAAGCTCCTCCACTTTCGCAATAAGCGGAGTGAAGACTTCTGTCTCATATACGCTTTTCTTGCCCTGGAGAATGGCGATTGTCCTCTCAATGCCCATGCCGGTATCGATACACTTTCTCTCCATCTCGTTGTACGAGCCTTTCTCATCCTTCCTGTAGCCCATGAAAACGTCATTCCAGATTTCGAAATACTTGCCGCAGGAGCAGCCCGGTCTGCAGTCAGGCCCGCATGCCGGACGTCCCGTATCGATGAACATCTCGGAATCAGGGCCGCAGGGTCCTGTTTCTCCGGCCGGCCCCCACCAGTTATCTTCCTTGGGCATGAAATGGATTCTTTCTTCCGGGATTCCAAGAGATCTCCAGACAGATGCGGCCTCATCATCACGCGGAGCGTTCTCATCTCCGGCAAATACCGTGACCGAGAGTTTTTCAGGATCTATCTCAAGATACTTTGTAAGAAACTCGTAGCTGTACTGAATGGCTTCCTTCTTGAAATAAGCTCCAAGAGACCAGTTGCCGAGCATCTCGAAAAATGTCAGATGATGAGGATCTCCCACACTGTCGATATCACCGGTGCGGATACACTTCTGGTAATCGACAAGCATCTTTCCTGCCGGATGCTCCGCACCCAGAATATAAGGTACGAGCGGGTGCATGCCGGCTGTTGTGAAAAGTACGGTCGGATCATTTTCCGGAATCAGTGAAGCACCTGAAATCTGTCTGTGCCCCTTGGAGACGAAGAAATCAATATAAAGTTTTCTTAATTCGTTTGCTGTCAATGCCTTCATAATCAAAGCTTCCTATAAAACATTCCTTGAGAGTATAATGATTTTCATCAGAACAGTTCAAGCTGTCCGTCATCTTTCTTTTTTCCTCTTTTTCCAGCCGTATCAGCTGAGAACATCTTCTTCAGATCGTTCTTTCTGTATATTCCTGCCCCTTTTTCCCTGTACGCGGAAGCATATGTATAAACCGGATTGGACACACAGCTGCCGGCAATCAGTATCCTGCAGCCGCCTTCGCGAGCCATGTCACAGAGTTTCCACAGCGGTCCCCCGTCCTTTTCTTCGATTACGACGATCAGACGGCTCAGTGCGGCTATGGTCTCATTGCGCAGAACCGCAAACCACTTCTGTGCTCTTCTGCAGGGAGCGAAAGGAGAGACAAGAAGGCCGAGTTTTCCGGAATTCGCGATATTCACCATAAGATCCTGCTGGCTTTCAGGAACGCACTGGTGCAGAGGTGAAGCCAGCACGACAATCTGCTTCAGCTGCTGGTTGAAGGCATAACGGGAAATATAAGCATCAAGGCCGGTATCCAGAGTTGTCATGACAGTGACATCCGCCGCCTTGAGCTCTGTCACAGCATGAACGGCATCAAAGCGTGCATCCTCTCCAGGCCCCCTCATGCCAAGCAGCGTCACATATTCCCCTTCCAGCAGAGAGGTGTTTCCGAATAAATAAAGAAAATGAACATTCCTGAGAGAATGCGGAAAACAGGAGTCTTCATGCGATAGTATCTCATATTCGAACGGATAGGCATCAAAACTGTGTTTCACGGCATTATATGCTATGCTTACAGAGCTGTCCGGCAATCCAGTGACAGCCATCACTTCTTTCATGATTTCAACAAGCGGAACCGATACGCTGCATCTGGATGCACACTCGCCATACATAGTCCAGGCTTTTTTCTCATTTCCGCCGCATATGCTGCAGAGAGTCTCATACAGAAGTGCTTCGTTAACATGTCCCCGCATTCGATTTCGCCTCCACGAGCTGATAGAGAAAATCACAAAGGGGCGTGGCAATTGAATGCCGCCGTCCCATATCTGAAAGAGAAAGGGAGAAATAACGGTTCTCCGTAGGTCTGTGCGCTTCAATATCCTGCAACATGCTCGTCTTTCCGGGACCCTCCATATTCCTCAGCACTTCAAAACACCTTTCTTCATCCCTGTCGTCAAGAATAATTCCCTCAGCGGCGCTGACAGTTCTGATTTCCCTGTAAAGCATTCTTACAAGGCGGTGGAAATTCTGATTTGAATTCATATCGCTGTATGTGAGATTCATGACTGAAGAAAGAGAATTCACGCAGATGTTGAATGCGAATTTCCACCACATATCGTGCATGATGTCATGCGGAATATCATGCCATATTCCTGCGCACGTGAAAAGCTCGTCAATTCTGTCAATACGTTCAGTACGCACGCTGTCTTTCTCATTGAAAAGCACAAGTCCTCCCCTTGGAGAAAAACAGTCAATCCTGCTGCCGTTTCTCACAGATGACAGATTCGTGATGAATGAGTAAATCACATTTGAAGGCCGGAATCTGGCACTGATCACCTTCTCGCTTTCAATTCCGTTCAGCAGGCTCATGATCAGCGTGCTCTCTCCGACATGAGGAGCAACTGTATCAAGGGCTGCAGCAAGATCCGTATTCTTGCAGGCAATGATGATCAGATCGGCACTCTCCTTTTCCCTTATTACAGGAAAATCATAACGCACGCCGTTGACAGTACAACCTTCTTTCTCATATTTTCCAATTCTGTCATCAGATAGAAGAACACCGAATGATGACACAGGAGCAAGCCTGACGGCAAGCGGAGCTCCGACTGCTCCAAGTCCAAGCAAACGTACAACCATATCAGGAATATTAGAACTTATGAAAAACAGTGTCCATAAAGGAACAATTTCCTCACGGCTTCAGGGAAGGGAGAATAAAGCTTACTATCAGTCATCCTTCGCTTTCATCCGGTATCTTTTCCTCTCAACTTCATGTATGGAGACAACACCGGCTTCAAGCAGGATATCAGGATAAGCATTCAGAATATCGAGAAGACGGGCACAGGCTCCGGATGGAGAATTGACTCCATGCTCCCATGCAATCACAGTTGCCTTGCTGACACCCATGATATCGGCAAGAACCGCCTGGGAAACATGCAGAGAGGAGCGTAGTTTCCTGAGTCTGGCAGGATCCCACTTTCCAGCAGGTACAACTCTTACAACTTCATTCTTTTTCGTGCACTGGCGGGCCTTTCTGAAAAGGACATCCCTTACTTCATCTCTGAATATACTTGCCGGCATGCCTCAAGCCCTTATCTGCTGTAGATATGCTTATATTCTTCAAGAGCCTCGATAATTCTGTTTCTGCATTTCCCGCAGGCTGTGGAACAGCCTGTTTCGGCACTGAGAGCGTCAAATGTAAGACATCTGCCGCTCTTCACAAGCTCTTCGATCTGCACATCCGTCACACCTTTGCATTCACAGAGAATCTTTGCTGTACTGTTCCTGTATGGATTCGGCATATTGTTCTTCTCAAGATAATCATCAATGGCAGCCCTGAGTGCCTTGTCTCCCAGCACCGAGCAGTGGAACTTGTGCTCGGGAAGACCTCCGAGTGCACTGGTGATCATATCGGGAGTCAGATGATAAGCCTCTTCCAGACTCATGCCGACCGCCATCTCGCTCATCATTGAAGTGGAGGCTATGGCACTGGCACATCCGTATGTGAGCCATCTAAGATCACTTATCTTTCCATTCTCAACCTTTATGCCGACTCTCATCTGGTCACCGCAGGCAAGAGAACCGACTTCGCCGATACCGTCCGGAGAAAAGTTCTCGCCATCTTTCCAGAGATTACGTGGATTCATGAAATGATCCTTGACTGTATCCGTATATACCCACTGGGCAACAAAACTCCTGTTTTCCATATCACACCTTCCTTGTTGACATAGCTCTCACTTTCTTTATGATACCCGGCAGCTTCTCAACTACCGTATCGACATCGCTGACGGTATTGTACCTGCCCAGAGAGAACCTGATGGAGCCATGAGCGAGTTCGACATCAAGGCCGCAGGCAAGCAACACATAGCTCGGTTCAAGGCTGCCGGTGGCACATGCGGATCCTGTAGAGACTTCGATTCCCTCCATATCAAGATAAAGCAGAATTGATTCACCTTCCGCACAAGGGAATGATACGTTGAGCGTACCGGGCAGGCAGTGTTCCCGGTTTCCGTTTATGACAACATCAGGAATATTCTTTTCTATCCCTTCCCTCAGCCGCTCTCTCAGCGACCAGAGATGATCATGCTCTTTCTGAAGATCTTCTCTGGCGAGCCGGGCCGCCTCTCCCATGCCGATGATGCCCAGATTGTTATATGTACCGGCTCTGTATCCCTTTTCCTGATGCCCTCCGTGAACAAAAGGAGTGAGAGCTTTGCCATGACGTACATACAGGACACCTGTACCTTTCGGGCCATAGAATTTGTGTGCGGACAGAGACAGATAGTCAAGATCCATATCTTTCACGCTGACAGGAATCTTTCCGATCGCCTGAGTGGCATCAGAATGCATGAAGGCACCTGCCTTATGGGCAAGAGCGCTTATCTTTTTTACAGGCTGTATCGTTCCTGTCTCGTTGTTGCCGGTCATGACACTGACAAGAAGGACATCGTCACCAAGCATCTTCTCCAGCTCGTCAAGTCTCACCATACCGCTTTCGTCAACGGGTGCCAGATCTACACTGTATCCTTTCTCCCGGAGATATTTAACCTCTTCCATGATAGACGGGTGTTCTATTGTCGTGGTGATGATCCTGTTTCTCACGCTTCCCGAGTCAATGATATCTCGCATGGTATTGAAAACAGTATTGTTTGACTCGCTTGCTCCGCTTGTGAAGTATATCTCATCCTCTTGTGCATCAATGAGAAGAGCACACATCTTTCTTGCCCAGTCGATTCCGCTGCATGCGTTCCGGCCCAGAGCATGCATTGAAGATGCGTTGCCATACAGCTCAAGATTGTCTGCCATGATTCCGGCCACCTGAGGTGCAAGCTGTGTGGTCGCATTGTTATCCATATATATAGTTGACATATTATCTCCTGAAAAATGCCGTGAAGCGCTTTAAAGTTATAGCTAATACTACAACTCGTCAAGTTCAACAGTCCACTCGCAGCGGGGAGCAAATCTGAGATGATGCCTTTCAGCCCATCTGACATAAGAACAGGAAGGTGGGAGCCACTGTGCGAACATCGCTCTGAGAAGCGTCATCTTTCTGCAGGAAGGGCATTTTCTGAACCGGTCTGCGTAGACCCTGCATTTATTACCTCCGGTGAGAAAAGGGCACCTGCTGTTCATATACAGGACATATGAACGGGGGGCAATCTTTACCTTATCATGGCAGCACAGTCCGCAGCCTGTACATATGTCTTCCCACCATTTCATGAAAAAGAAAGCTCCTTCAGTGCACAGCGGGCGCTCATGTCCACTTCAGGATTGACCTTCAATACCGACAGTGCGATTTTTCCTTCCATGCAAACTTCAATATCAGTCTTCACTCCCCCGCTGGTGAGCTCCCTTCTGACATCTCCAGCCTTGAGACGCAGAAGTTTCTTTCCGTCTTTCTCTTCAACTATCTCGGGAATATCATTATAGAATATACGGCCGACAGATGCATATTCCACTTCTTCCCGGAAATGAGGAGGAAAGTTCATATTCAGATAACAGTCGTCTCCCGTGAGACTGTAAAGCTTATCCAGATTCCTTGCAACAAATGCCGCGATCCGGTCAAATTCATAGCCTCCCTCACTGTCAGCTTCCTGAGACAATGCAATGCCGCGCGTTCCCTGCAGCACAGCCTCACAGGCAGCACCGCATGTGCCTGAATACAGAATGTCGCTTGAACAGTTATAGCCGTAATTGATTCCGGAAATGACAAGATCGGGAACCGAATCGAAAACATGTCCCTTGATTGAATACAAAATGCAGTCCGCAGGAGAGCCCGAACAGTGATAGCGATCCTGAGCATAACACGTCATCTCGATCACACCGCTCAGGCTCATAGAATGACTCTGTGCGGATCTGTTTGAGGAAGGAGCAGCGACCCAGACTTCATGACCGGCCTTGCTCAGGGCTTTGTCAAGTGCTGTTATTCCTTCCTTTGAATATCCATCATCATTAACCAGCAGTATTTTCATCACGATCCATCAGAACTGCCGCAGATCCGCCGGGATTGAAAGGTCTTGTCGAGGGAGTGAAATCGAAAATCCTCTTGAATTCATCCATGCAGCTCTTAATCGCAGCTTCCCCGTCCTCTTCAAGTATCATGAAGATCGATCCGGAAGCGCCATTGCTCACATAAGACGCACCATAGACACCTTCTGCTTCGCCGGCTCTCTTGATCAGCCAGTCCACCTCCGGACATGTTACATCAAAAACATCCCTCATTCCAATATAAAGATCATTGAGATAACGTCCAAAGGATTTTGCTTTCCTCTCTTTTATCGCACTGCATGCTCTTTGCACGATCTGACTTTCAGTTATCACATACTCACAGGTGTGACGGACATGTTCATCAAGATCTTTTATTATGTGGCTCTTCAGATCCTTTACGGGATAGTTTCTGAGTTTATAATCAGACGGCAGTCTTTTTTTCAGTTCCTTGCAGCAGAGTCTGGCATCGATTCTTTTCTCCTCCAGTTCCTCACGCAGTATCTGCGGGGGAAGCGACGGATCAAGAATCATACCATACTGGCTGTCTGTGAACGGCCAGTCAATGAGCTCGTAGGAAACACTCTGAAGATCAAAATACAGAACCTTGCCCTGCTGAGCATACATAAGGGTCACAAGATCGCGCAATCTTATGGAAATTCCGCAGTATGCGGTTGCGGCACGGTAGGAAAGCCTGATCCAGTCTTTCTTGCTGAATCCCAGGGAAAGCGCATTGTCAACAGCCATCATCGTACCCATGATGACAGCAGATGATACGGTGAGCTGGTCGCAGAAAAGCAAAGCGCCTTTCAGAGTGATGTCGAATCCATGGGGAAAGGAGACTCCTTCTTCCGATAACGTGAAGAAGACTGCCTTTACATAGTTTGCCCAGCGGTCTTCCTTCCTGTATTTGAGCGAAGTGAGGCTGAAATGTTTCTTGTCGCTTTTCGTCGCATCATAAACACGTACAAGGTTATCTTCTCTTGCACTCATCGCAACTCTGAGACCAAGTGCCCCTGTACCGGCGATACAGTATCCGTTGCAGAAGTCTGAAAAAGCTCCCATAAGAGTCACAACTCCCGGAACCTGGGCAAGAACTTCCACTTTTTTCTTGTAGTTCAGCTCATGGAAGGCTTCTACTTTCTCCATTTCATCCCCTCTTCGTTTTTTTTAATTCTAATATGCCCTGCATCAGTTTTGCAAACATAAAATCAATACAGGGAAAACACAAAAAAACAGCGGAGCATGAATTGCAGCCGCTGTTTCTTTCTCCGTAAGCTATCAGTTTTTCTTGCCGTATCTCTTGTTAAAGCGTTCAACACGTCCTGTTGAGTCAACAAGTTTCTGAGTACCTGTAAAGAACGGATGGCAGGCAGAACAGATTTCAACTGTAAGATTTCTGGCTGTTGATTTTGTCTTGATCACATTGCCGCAGGAGCACTTGATCTCCTGAAGCTGATAGTCCGGGTGAATGTCCTTCTTCATTTTTTTCTCCTTAACATCTATCATAATGCGTTCTGCTTTCACAGAACGCCTGACATCATTTGTAATATGAGCTTGCAGTGAACGAAGTGCTGCTGACAGCACTGGCGCTCATGGAACCCAGGAATTCCTTATTATTATGAGTTTTCCTCATCTTGTCAATCAAGAATACCGACATGTCATTGTCATCCATATTCGACACCGCATTCCTCAGCAGCCAGAGACGAGCCAGTTCATCCTTCGTCAGAAGAAGATCATCACGGCGTGTTCCAGACTTTTTGAGATTGATTGCAGGGAACTTGCGGCTGTCAGCCATGCGTCTGTCAAGGACGATCTCATTGTTGCCAGTACCCTTGAACTCTTCAAAGATGACTTCATCCATGCGGCTTCCCGTTTCGATCAGGGCTGTGGATATGATGGTAAGGGAACCGCCGTTCTCAATATTCCTCGCAGCGCCGAAAAAACGCTTGGGCTTGTGAAGAGCATTGGAATCAACACCTCCGGAAAGGATCTTTCCGGATGCAGGAACTGTCTGGTTGTAAGCGCGGGCAAGACGAGTGATGGAATCAAGGAGGATAACAACATCCTGATGCAGCTCGACAAGGCGTTTGGCCTTCTCTATGACCATTTCTGCTACCTGAACATGACGTGTGGCCTGCTCATCAAATGTGGATGCCACAACTTCTGCCTTTACATTGCGTCTCATGTCCGTAACCTCTTCCGGACGTTCATCAACAAGCAGGACAATAAGCTTCACCTCAGGATGGTTCGTGGTTATTGCGTTTGCGATTTTCTGCATGAGGACAGTCTTTCCGGTTCTTGGAGGTGCAACTATCAGGGAACGCTGCCCTTTTCCTATCGGACAGAAAAGATCAACAACCCTTGTTGAAATATCCATTTCATCCGGATTATCCGGAGAGGAGGGATACTCAAGATGAAGTTTCTCATCCGGGAAAAGCGGGGTGAGCGAATCAAAAGGAACACGGAGCTTTGCTTCCTGTGGACTCAGTCCGTTCACAGTGATCACCCTGATCATCGCAATGAACCTCTCGTTGTCACGCGGCGAACGCACCTGTCCGTAAACAGTATCACCGGTTCTCAGGCCGCAGGTCTTTATCATATTGTGGGAAACATAGACATCCTCAGTTCCGCCGATATAACTGTTCACTGCATATCTTATGAGACCATAGCCTTCGCTGAGGACTTCAAGGACACCCTCGGTCATCAGGGCGCCTCCGGATGCGGCATGCAGCTTGGCCATCTCACGGATCAGATCCTGTTTGCGGCAGTCGAGAATCGTATCTTCGCCTATTCCCTTCTCACGCGCAAGCGAGCGCAGGGTGTCAAGAGGGAGAACAGTGAGATCGGAGATGAAAAGCTTAGGAGCATCAGGATTCTCATCAAGATTCACGTCAGGAACAGCAGGCTCTGTCTGTTTCTGGATCTTGTCACCCTTCTTGCCTTTCTTCTGGAATTTTGAATAGCGGTTTTTCCTCTCACCTCCGCTCTGTCCCTGGTTATCATCCGCACTTTCTGCGGAATCTTCTTCAGCAGCGGCCTCTGCATTCTGTGATGATGCAGTCTCTGCGTCATATCTGCTTTGCGCAGCAGCTTCCCTATCATCTGATGCTTCATAAACTTTATCAGATGCTGCTTCTCCAGCATTCTCCGTCATCCGGACAGCAACTTCCGCCTCAGCGGGAGGTGCGGCGTTTTCATCATTTTGGAAAAGATCCGGCGTGGAATCTTCCTTTTCACTTATTTTCACATTTTTAGGCTTTCTGCCCCTTCTGCGCGGAGCCGGAGCATCATCTGGGACACGCTTCTCTTCAGCCTGAGAAGCTTCTCCGTCTTTTGCTTTCACTTTCACCTTGACACTGCGAGTTTTACGCACTACCTTCACCTTTCTGGCAGCTGCGTTTTCGTTACCTGCCTGTTCTTCACTTTCAAACAATTCGTCTGAGGACACCTGGTAAACTCCAAAATTATATAAAGATTTCAATTTCTGCTTTTTTATCAGGAAAAAATAATCTGTATGGATTTATTATTGCCGAATAAGAGCCGGCTTTCTGCCTGCTCACACCCAGTTTATACACCATGTCCGGTTTTGTTTCAATAATTATTTGAAAAAAATAACATGAAAAACATGAACCAGGTACAATATCCTGTAACAGATATTCCGTCTGAAAGCAATATGTTCCTGCCTTTTCATGCAGAACGCTTCCAGTTTCCCTAAATATATTTCCAGCTGCCGCTTATTGCTGCAACATCACGTCCTGAAAGGTATTCCCTCATGAGAATGAGAGCTGCATTCACACTCTTGCGGCGCACAGATTCCCTTCCCCATGAAGAGAAATGGAGACACACAGCACAGCTTTCCCTGTTTTCCGCACTGAAAGAAAAACACACAGTACCCGCTTTCTTTGCCTCGCTCTCGCCGGGACCTGCGACACCGGTGATGGAAAAAGAGCAATTGCTGCCTGTAAGAGCCAGAACTCCCTCGCTCATTTCCATTGCGCATTCATTGCTTACTGCGCCGTACTTTTCTATCGTCTGTTTTCTGACTGAAAGAACATTCTCCTTGACTTCATTGGAATAGCTGACAACAGAACCGCAGAAAAAAGAGGAAGAGCCGGCAAGATGTGTCAGCATTGCCGAAGCAAGCCCTCCCGTACAGCTTTCCGCACAGGAAATTGTCAGATTCTTTTCCCTGAGCACTCCGGCAAGAAGTTCAAGAGCCGAAGTGTTTCCATCGGCAATGAGCTGACTGCCGCACATGTGCCTCAGTTTTGAGACCGCATCATCCTTATCCTGATCGCTCCCGCCCGACAGGTATAATGATATCTTGTAATCCTGAAAACGTGTTGCCCAGGAAAGAGAGGGGTTTATCAGGCGGGTGAGGTCTTCAAGCTTGGCTTCAGCTATGATGAAAGAAGAATATTCACGCCTCTCCTCTTCTCCGCGCCCCGAAAGCTCACGGAGAAGCGGCACCACCACATCTTCAAACATCGGATTCATTTCCCCGGGCGGACCGGGAAGGGAGATAATAAGACAGCCATCAGGGGTTCTTCCGTAAAAGCCGTCCGCAGTACCGTTATTATTCTTTATTCTCGTAAAACCGCGCGGGATATAACATTGTTTTTCATTTGCGCCTTTCAGCCTGTCGCCGAGCTTCCTGGACAGATCATTCCAGCTGTCAGAATTCACTTCAAGAGGACAGCATGCGACATCTGCAATACACTGCCGTGTAATATCATCGCTTGTAGGCCCCAGCCCGCCTGTAATGATCACGATATCATTTTTTCTGACTATCGCAGAAAGGATACTTTCAATTGTCCCGTCGTCAGGGACTGCGGCAATCTGGCTCACATGAATGCCTAAGGCAGTCAGACTCCTGCCCACAAGCTGCGAATGCTTATCCTGAATTATGCCTCGTGTCAGCTCGCTGCCTACCAGAATGAGCGCTGCATTATCCATTCCGTTCTTCCTTCTTACGTGAAACTTTCCTGTATGACATCAGGCCAAGTCCGGCCGCCACGGATACAGCTGCAGCTGCAATCGAAACATAGGCAAAAAGGTCGGTATGCGCTACATAGAATGTGTAATCATCCGCACTCTTTGTCTCGTAAACAGGCACGTCATATATATGATAGGTCATCTTGAACTGTTCCACAGGATCCACAATCTCTCCGGTGGGCAGAATCATGCATGTATAGCCGCTGTTCGTGGATCTGACCATGGTCTTGCGTGTCTCGACTGAACGGAACGTTGCTATTGCGGCATGCTGCACAGCAGCTTCGGCGCATCCCGACCAGCGGTCATTCGTCATGTTTATTATGAGATCCGCACCGTTTCTCACAAAATCAGCAGAGATATCACCGAACACATCCTCATAACAGATCGGAGTTGAGAATTTCACTCCGTCGCTGTCAAACACAACCGGCTCATCGCCTTTCTCCCACCAGTTGAAGTCAAGAGATACAAGTATGTTGTAAAGCCAGGGCATGCTGTCCTTATAAGGGAAGTGTTCTGTGAAAGGAACAAGATGCTGTTTTGCATAGCTCTGTTTTATCGTACCATCATCAAAAAGGATGACTGTATTGTAGTCGGTTCTGTTGAGTTCCCCGGTGACGGGGTCTATAGGCGGTTTGCTTTCATCTTTCAACACACCGCGGGGATTGCCGGTGAGAAGAGGCTTGCCCAGTTCTTCTGCGAAAGAAACGAAACGGCGTACAAGCTCTGCAGTTTCGCTGTTTCCGATTGTGTTGCCCACTCCTTCATAAGAGTAATTCATATGCCACCAGACAGAAGGGACAAATGCAGTCTCTGACCATACTACGATATCAGGATCATAGCGCAGGGCTTCCAGCGACAGACGCCTCAGATTGTTGAAGTTCTTGAGATAAGTCTGATATCCGCCTTCCCATGAATCGTGATTGTGCTGTATCGTCGCAACACTCCAGTATCTGTCCGCCTCTCTATCCTCCTGAGAACTCAGAGATACGAATCCGTATCCGATCCACAGTGCAAAAAGAAGTGCATAAACAATTATGAATGCCAGACTTTTCCTGAAGTAATGCAGAATATCCGGATCCGATCCCGTGAATATGCCAGCCACATAATATCCAAGCCATGCCTGCGGCAGAATCATCATTATGATAATTCCCCAGATGCCTGTGATATCGGCAATCTGAATAAGAGGCAGATACTCGTAAAGAGCATAACATATGGTTCCATATGGATAACCAGCAAACCAGTTCTGCGACAGATACGCATAGGCGGCCCATATGAAAGCCTGAGGGATGAAAGCGAACCCTTCAAAAGCACTGGCTGCAACCTTGAGCGCCAGGAAAAGAAGCAGCATTTCGCCGCCTTTTATGATTGTCACAATATAAATTGCCCCGGGGTGGAAACCGGGCAGCCAGTAATTGAAAAAACAGTAGAATGTGACTCCGAAGAGAAAACCATATGCCCATACAGCCTTGTAGCTTGTGTTCCTGATTACTGCAAACACCGGTATGAGCGCAAAGAAGGCAATCCAGCCCCACCCCGAACTTGTTACGAAACCGGGGAATGCAAGAGACAGGATGAACGCACTGATAATTAAAACCAAAACCTCAGAACAATACGTTCTGAGGCCTTTTCTGACATAAAAGTTCTTCAATTAAAGCTCCGACAATCATTCAAAATCTCTGGAACCGGAATCTCTGAGATTCCATACTGCATCTTTCAGCTCCTTGCCGGGGCGGAAGATCGCAACTCCATGTGTTTCAACGGAAACGAGATCACCGGTTTTGGGATTCCGGGCTTTCTCACGGCCTTTGCGGGTTCTGATTTCAAATGTTCCGAAGCCCCTGAGCTCAATCACGCGATCCTCTTTGAGACCATCCTTTATCTCTTCGAAAAGTTCATCGATGACTTCATGAATATCTGTACGTGAAAGTCCGAGCTTGTTGTGCAGGCTTTCAATCATCGCGGCTTTTGTTAATTTATCTTCCATTTCAAGTTCTCCTGAGAAAGTTCAAATTTTTTGTCCCATGAAAAACTATATCAGGCAAGTTTTGCGAAAGCCTTGTACATGCGGGACTTTTTCCTGCTTGCAGTGTTTCTGTGAAGCACACCATTACCTGCGGCAGTATCGAGAAGCTTGAAGCTGAGAGCCATTGCCTCCTGTGCAGCAGCCTTATCCTTTGCCGCTACGGCAGCTTCGAACTTCTTGATTGCTGTACGAACTGTACTCTTTGCCTGACGATTATGCATTCTGCGCTTTGCGTTCTGGCGTTCTCTCTTTTCAGCAGATTTATTAGACACGCTATTCCTCCGTTTCTATATCATAGAAATTTCATTATTTTTCTCAGGCAGTCTCATGACTGCGATTATGTAAACTATCATAAAGCCTAACTTCGGTCAATACAATATTTTAAGAAAATCGTATTTGTTTAGTCAGGGCTGAACAGGTCGTCCTGATACTCCTCATTGACGCACCAGTGACCATTCTCATCATCAAAATAAAACTCATCAAAAGGAATATAAAGAGTACGGTTCTCGCTGGCACTCAGGACAACCTGACGGGACAGAATATTGACTTCGCTGACTCTCCACAGATCGTGGTCAATCCTTATTTTCGTACCCTCGGCAGGCATGTTGGCTTTTTCCTCGACATAATAGTCATACTCATATGCCAGGCAGCACAGCAGACGCCCGCAGGGACCTGAAATCTTCATTGAATTCAACGACAGATTCTGTTCTTTTGCCATCTTTATCGACACAGGCTGCATTTTGTCTGTGATGCAGTGGCAGCAATAATCCCTTCCGCATACGGAAAGTCCTCCGATAAGGCGGCTCTCATCTCTTACACCGACCTGCCGCAATTCAATCCTCATCTTGAAGACCGCGACAAGATCCTTGACAAGGTCACGGAAATCCACCCTTTCGTCCGCTGTGAAAAAGAATATGACTTTGGGTTCGCCCAAAAGGAAATGACTTGTTATGAGCTTCATGCTCAGACCATGCTTTGCTATTTTCTCCTTGCAGATGCTGCTTGCTCTCTCTTCCCTTGCACTGTTTTCGTTGTATTTTGCCATTTCTGATGGTGTTGCCAGATGATCAAGCCAGGGAACATCTCCTTCAACTTTCATTTTCTCAGGCTCTTTTGCAACCTGACAGCCCATGCAGTACTCACACTGATGTACATCACGACCTTCAGTATCCGTTTCTTCTGCCGCACCATCGTCTTCCTCATCTTTGAAGCGCAGGCATGCACCATGTACATCCGCATCAGGGACAGAACTGGAATACCCGGGACGGGGCGCGGGGCCAAGCACGAATCCGAGATCAAGGCCGTAACGTGTATCATAAATGACCGGTGTTCCGGCATAAAGCACAGAGTCCCATGCTGCAAGAGTTATATCATTATATGAAGGGTTTTTCACTACATATACGTAAGCGAAATCTTCACTGTTATCTCTTTTCTGTTTCATATCATGTGAAAATTAACATATGATGAAGGAGCTTTCAAGGCTTCACAACAAATCCCTTTTCGATGTATACAGAATAGCATGAAAATCAAGAATCTGAATTTCCGTTCCCCTTATTTTCTCGCACCTCTTGCAGGGTATTCCGACGCACCATTCAGGAGAATCGCCCGTGAATGGGGTGCAGCCTGCGCCGTAAGCGAGATGGTAAGCGCGGAAGGACTGGCAAGAAACAGCGGTAAAACAGAAGAGCTGCTGAAACGTTATGACGGAGAAGATCAGTTCATAATACAGATATTCGCCCCGTGTCTGGATCCGGTCAGCCGTTGTCTTGACAAGCTTCTTGAATACAACCCCACAATGATCGATATCAATTGCGGCTGTCCTGTTCCGAAAGTCGTAAAAACAGGCGCAGGTTCCGCAATGATGAAAAATCCTGACGAGATAAACCGCATTGTATCATTTCTGACGAGGAACACAGATATTCCGGTAAGCGTGAAATTCCGTCTCGGCTGGGACTCATCCTCAATGAACTACAAGGAATTCGCAGATGCTGCCTACAGCGGAGGCGCATCCATGATGACACTGCACGCAAGAACCAGAAGCCAGCTTTATTCCGGAAGTGCCGACTGGAGTCATATCAGAAACCTCAAAGACCATTTCAAGGATAAAGATGTGAGCATTTTTGCCTCCGGAGATATTTTCAGTGCGCAAGATGCCATTGAAGTGATGAAGGTGAGCGGATGTGACGGTGTGATGTTTGCCCGCGGGGCAATTGGCAATCCTTTCATATTCCGGCAGACAGAAGAAGCTATGAAAGGAAACATTTTCGAGGTCTCCATTGAAGACAGGATAAACACACTGCTTACTCATCTTTCATATATGATCAGCTGGTACGGCAGCGATACAGCATGCAGGGATATGAGAAAGCATGCGGCAAACTATGTTAAAGGAATCAAGGGCGCAAGCCGTGCAAAACAGCTTATAAACACAGCAGCAAGCTATGATGATTACAGAAGGGCGCTGGAAACTCTTGGCAGATGAAAACAGGCATATGCGTGCCATGCATGGGAAAATGAAAAAATGAAGATTTTGTTTGAGTTTCACCTTCCTTGGTCTTAAAATGTAGATAAAGCGGCTGTTCCGCAATCTTCAGCAAGGAGGGATTGTATGCGGGTTCTGGTTCTGGGTTCCGGTGCTAAAGACCACGCAATAGCATGGTGGTTCTCAAAAAGCAGCTATCTGAGCGAACTGTTCATTGCACCTGGCAATGTCGCAACAGATCAGTTTGCGATTAATCTGGGCTCGATTGATCCTTCCGATCCTGTTGAAGTTTATGAAGCCTGTGTGGAAAACAGGATCGAATATGTCTTCATCGGTACGGAGGCCCCTCTCTTCACCGGAGTCATTGATTACCTTAACGAACGTGGTATTCAGACATTCGGAGCCCCGCGCAGGGCAATAAAACTTGAATCTGACAGAAATTTCGCACGGGCTTTTACGGACAGACACAATATCCCGACACCGCGAAGAAATCTGTTTGAAGACAAAGACTCGCTTGAAAAATTCCTGAAGCGTAACAGAGGCGAACATTTCGTGTTGAAATCCAACACGCTGGCACCAAGCCGGATAATGCTTGATTCAAGCAATACAGACGATCTGATCGCTTTCGCTTCCAGACTTTTCGAACGCGGACCTGTTCTGCTTGAAGAGCATGTCAGAGGAATGCATCTTACAGCAACTCTTCTGATTGACAGAAACGGGTATCTCGCCCTGCCGGTCACATCTGATTATATGTACACCAGTGATGAGAAAGGAATACCTACAGGCGGAATGGGATCAGTCTGTCCGATTCCTCTTGCGGATGATATCATCAAGGCAACAAGAGAACTTGTGATTGAACCTACAATATACGGCATGAAAGTAGAAGGCCTTTCATACAAAGGGGTTCTCACAATTTCCATAATAATAAATGAGAACAATACTCCAGTGGTTGTGGATTACCATATCCGTTTCAACGACCCCGCGACACAGGCAATGATACCGCTGATTCAGAACGACATCATAGATCTGCTGACAGCAATGAAAGAAGACAGACTTTCGAAAGAGAAACTCAGACTCAGACACGGCAATACCGTTGCGGTGGTGATTGCAAGTGAAAACTATCCTATGAATCCGGTTACAGGCAGAAAAGTTGAAAGCGTAAATCCGATTCTTCTTTACAATACTCTTTCAGAACTTCCGCTTATCTATACAGGCGCAGTCAAAGGACGCAATGCCGATGACTTAGTCACATCAGGGGGCAGATGCTTTACCGTGGTAGGCAGAGGGAATACTATCAATGAGGCGAATATAAATGCCTACCGGTATGTCGACAAATTCAAGTTTGAAGGTTCCTGGTACAGAGAAGACATCGGGAATGCCTTCATGATACAGAACGAGAACTAGCGGGGCTTTCTCCTGAACTCATAAAGCAGTATACCGGCGGCAACAGAGACATTGAGTGAATCAATGTGACCTTGCATCGGAATGCTTGTTATTATATCGCAATTCTTTCTCACCAGCTGGCTGATACCATCTCCTTCTGACCCCATGACAATCACAGAGCGTCTGGAAAAATCGGTATCATATGATGATGTTCCGGACATATCTGCGCCGTAGACCCAGAATCCGTTTTCCTTGAATGTCCCGATTTCCCTTGCTATATTTGTCACCACCGCAATGTTCACATACTGTGCGGCTCCGGAAGAGACTTTGATAACTGTCTCATTTGCCTGAACGCTGCGTCGTTCAGGAATAACCACAAGATCAACCTTGAACTGATCCGCAGAACGCAGGATCGCACCAAGATTATGAGGATCGGTTATTCCGTCAAGCACCAGTACCAGATAATCTCTGTCTTCCCTGAGCGAAGAACAGAAATCCCGGACAGATAGCTCAGTAAGTCTTGAGGCTCCCCTTCTCGGCCCCCCCATATCAAGAATGGCATCACGCACATCAGTACCGGGAAGCATTCGCTCAAGTTCCTGTTTCGAGACCTTTCTGACAGCAACCTTTCCTGTAAAACGTGCCATCTGTTCAAGCTGCGAAACCCTGTTTCCGCCGGAACGGACAATATAGAGCGTTGAGCCGGCAGCTGCTTTTTTCAATGCCTCCTCAATCGCATGAAATCCATAGACCTTTTCACCCATAATACAATATACGCTACCTGCAAACGCTGCTTTCGTCAACGCATGAAAAAGGACTCCCGTTTCAGGAGTCCTTATGATCATCTGTCAAACGGTACCGGCGACGGTGAAGAATCTTCTCCAAGTGCTGCAGCCAATTCTTTCATCAGGCCTCTTGCCTTGAGACCCAGATGCTTCGGAGTTTCGACTATGACAGTCAGATACATATCACCGCGGTCATCAGGATTGCCCTTGAATGCAGGCACCCCGCGGTTTTTAAGACGGAGACTCTTACCTGACTGGATACCGGATGGAATAGACACCCTTACTTTCCCGCCCTCCACGACAGGAACCTCGATTTCACATCCGAGTGCCGCCTGAGTAAAGGAAATGGGAACCTGCAGGAAAACATTACGTCCTTCCCTGACAAAATACTTATCATCCTGAACTCTGACAAAAACAATCAGATCTCCTGCTGGGCCTCCATTGGGGCCTGCATTGCCTTTTCCCCTGAGAACGAGTTTGGTTCCATCTTCTGTTCCGCATGGGATGGTCACTGAAAGCTTCTCACTTTTCTTTTTAAGACCCGTTCCATGGCATGCTGAACATGGATTGTCAATAACCTGTCCTCTGCCCTGACAAGAAGGACAGGTAGATGCCATCTGGAAAAAGCCGTTGCCGCGTGTGACCTGACCTGTACCATGACATGTCGGACAGGTTTTTGAACCTGTTCCTCCGCTGCCGTGGCAAGAATCACACTCATCATCATGCGAATATGAAACATCAACTTTTGTTCCGAAAATTGCATCCCTGAAGGAAATCGTTGCCGTATACTGCAGTGAAGAACCCCTCACAACATTAGAAGAACGTGAATGAGAACGTGAGGAACCTCCTCCGAAAAAGGAGTCAAAAATATCGCTGAAGCCGCCAAAACCACCTGAAAAGAGATCCGAGAAATCCCTGTAAACATTGGAATAGTTTCCTGCCCCGCCTTCAACACCTGCAAAACCGAACTGATCGTAATTCTGTCTCTTGGTCTTGTCGGAGAGAACCTCGTAAGCCTCACTGGCCTCCTTGAAACGCTCTTCTGCGTCTTTGTCGTTTGGATGGGTATCAGGATGGTTTGCCATTGCGATTTTACGGTAGGCTTTCTTTATCTCCTCCTCCGTTGCATTCTTTCCAACCCCGAGTACCTCGTAATAATCACGTTTTGCCATTTATTACCCCTTACAAAACATGCCGGATAATATCACCCGGCATGTCTGTCTCCCGATTGAGCTTATGCTTATTTGACTTCTTCAAAGTCTGCATCAACAGCATCATCTCCTGCATTGCCAGAAGACGATCCCGCATCAGATGTATTTCCTGCTGCAGAAGAAGAACCGGCCTGCTGCTGTGCCTGAGCAGCCTCATACACCTTCTGTCCAAGTTCCATTGAAGCCTGCTGTACAGCCTCTGTCCTGGACTTAAGCTCGTCGGCCGAGGCATTGGAATCAGCCAGTGTATCCTTGAGTTCCTTGAGAGCAGCTTCAATCTTGCTCTTCTCGCTTTCAGATACCTTATCGCCGTAATCCTTCAAAGCCTTTTCAGTTGCATATACAACACTCTCTGCATTGTTCTTGGCCTCGATAGTCTCCCTGAGCTTCTTGTCTTCTGCCTGATGTGCCTCAGCATCTTTGACCATCTTCTCAATCTCGGATTCAGAAAGACCGGAAGAAGACTCGATCCTGATCTTCTGCTCCTTGCCCGTGCCAAGATCCTTTGCACTTACATGAACGATGCCATTCGCATCGATATCGAATGTGACCTCAATCTGAGGAACTCCTCTAGGTGCGGCTGGAATTCCGACAAGGTCGAACTTGCCAAGTGTCCTGTTCTGACTTGCAAGCTCTCTTTCACCCTGAAGGACGTGAATGGAAACAGCTGTCTGGCCGTCTGCTGCTGTTGAGAAGATCTGACTCTTCTTTGTAGGAATTGTCGTGTTCCTCTCAATGAGCTTGGTGTTCACACCGCCGAGAGTCTCGATACCAAGCGAAAGCGGGGTGACATCAAGAAGCAGGACATCCTTGACATCTCCCTTGAGAATGCCGCCCTGAATTGCAGCACCGACAGCAACAACCTCATCAGGGTTCACGCCCTTGTGCGGTTCCTTCTTGAAGAGCTGCTTCACAAGCTCCTGCACAGCAGGAATTCTTGTTGAACCGCCGACAAGGATGACCTCGTCAATGTCATCTGCAGTGATTCCGGCATCTCTGAGCGCGTTTACACAGGGAGTCTTTGTCTTCTCGATGATCGGAGCGATCATCTGCTCGAACTTAGCACGTGAAAGTGACATCTGGAGGTTTTTCGGGCCTGTTGCATCAGCAGCGATGAACGGCAGGTTGATATCTGTGTTCTGAGATGATGAAAGCGCGATCTTTGCATTCTCTGCAGCTTCCTTCAGTCTCTGAAGAGCCATTTTGTCCTTTGTGAGGTCAATTCCGGTCTCCCCTTTGAAGCTTTCAGCCATCCAGTTGATAAGCATCTGGTCGATGTTGTCACCGCCGAGGTGGGTATCACCGTTTGTGCTCTTTACCTCAAAGACTCCGTCTCCGAGCTCAAGGATGGAAATATCGAATGTACCGCCGCCAAGGTCATATACTGCGATGATCTCATCCTTGGAAGTATCTTTGCCGAATCCATATGCAAGAGCAGCTGCAGTCGGTTCGTTCACGATTCTCTTCACTTCAAGGCCTGCGATTCTGCCGGCATCCTTTGTTGCCTGTCTCTGGGCATCATTGAAATAGGCAGGTACCGTAATTACAGCTTCCGTAACCGGCTCACCAAGATAATCCTCAGCTGTCTTCTTCATCTTCATGAGGACTTCAGCTGAAATCTCCTGCGGTGAGAGAAGCTTGCCGCGGATGTCAACCTTGATCTCATCATTCGCTCCGCATACAACCTTGTACGGTGTAAGCTTGATCTCTTCAGTGACTTCATGGTACTTGCGGCCCATGAATCTCTTGATTGAATATACTGTGTTCTCAGGGTTTGTGACCATCTGGTTCTTTGCAGGACGGCCCACAACACGCTCTGTCTCACTCTTGTAACCCACAACTGACGGAGTTGTCCTGTCCCCTTCAGCATTTGTAATAACCTTCGGCTCATTACCTTCCATTACAGCAACACAGCTGTTGGTGGTGCCGAGGTCGATTCCAATAATCTTTCCCATATTTATAATCCTCTCTTTATCTCAAAATAAAATCTTTTCCCGATTCCGCAAGCTAATTTAATAAAGCTTGATGCAATCGTCAACTCTTAGGCTTGCCTACTTTCACCTTCGCCGGCCTGATGACTCTGCCGTTGAGCTTGTAGCCCTTCTGAAGCATCATCGTGACAGTGTCTTCATCAAGACCGTCAACCTCTTCCATGAGGCAGGCTTCATGTTCATCGGGGTTAAACGGGACATTGCGCTCATCAATCACCTCAAGACCCCAGTTGGTCTTGAGAATCGTATAGAGACGGTCCTCAATCATTCTGACACCTTCTTTCAGGGCATCAAAATTACTGCTCTGCTCTGCTGCGTCAAGCGCTCTTGAGAAATCATCAAGAGGCCCGATGAGATCCTTTACGAGAGCAGTATTGGCATAACGCACCGCATCTTCCTTGTCACGCTGCAGACGTTTCTTGTAGTTCTCTGTATCGGCAGCATTGCGGATAAGCTTGTCCTTGAGAGAGGCAACCTCTTCCCTCAGTTCCTTGTTTTCTGCTTCAAGCCTGTCACAGGCCTCTGCCGCCTTGTCAGTTGCAGGCTCTTCTTTTTTCTCATCTCCTGCAGAAGCGGAAGCCTCATCGTCCATTGTTTCGGCAATCACTTCCTCGCGGATCTCTTCTTTGTCTTTTTCCATAGTCGTACCACCAGTAGGTTTCTTATTCTTTTTCTTGTTCATAAAAAAACTCTCCTGTATCAGGGAGTATATGCAGCCTGATGTCATTTTCAGGTGCAAATGTAACATAATAATAGTTTTACAGAGGGTCAAGTATCTGAAAGAGCAGAGGTTGCAAAATTACAGTCTTCGATTCATTGTCTCACTCATCATCCAGAGGAATTTCCTCCTCATCCCCCATGTATTCGTCTTCCAGGATATTCTTATGAGCTGCAGGAGCAGGTTTTTCGGAATTACGCTTTGAAGCCTCAAGCTGAAGCTTCACGAGACGGGCTTCCTCATCCTGTCTCTCGCGTTTCGCATTCTGCGCCTGAGCGCGGAGGCTCTCAAGCTCCTTACGGGCGCTTGTCACTTCATCAGCAATGCTCTTATGTTCCTTCTGGAGATTGAAAAGCTCTTCTTTGGCTATTGTGACTTTATTCTGAGTCTCGTTCAGGCTGGCCTCGGAATTCGCAAGACGGGACTGGATCTGACTGATCTTCTCGCTTGTGCGGGAAAGGCTCTCACTCATACCCTGATTGAGCATTGAGACAGCCTCCTTGATCTCTGTCAGCTTTCTTGTGAAATTGCCAAGCTGCTCGGTGGAAGTCTGGAGCATTGAATCAAAAACGGCACTTACACGGCTGACCTCACTGTCCATGACAGTTCTCAGTTCTTCCCTGCACTTATCGACATACCTTTCCTCTTCTTCCTGTATGAGATTTTTCTGTTTCTCATGATTCTCTTCAAACACCTTTTCCGCTTCATCAATTTCACTGAATATGGTACGGCTTGAAGATTCAAACTTCGCAATAAGATCCGAAGAAAGCTTCGTCAGATTGTTCTCAGCTTCAACAAGATAAGATGAGAGACTTGATTCCCCTGCACTTGACATATCTCCGATTCTTGTCCGGAAATCATCGTATACCGCATCGCTTGCGCTTTTCAGGGCAGAAGTCTGCCTCTCAATCTTGTTTTTCTCCTCACAAATGGATTCAAGTGTGTCTTTCAGCTTCTGCATGAATGCTTCAAGTTCTCTGCTGCGGACATCAAGATTATTTTCAAAAGAAGATTTTTTCTCAGCAAGAGAGGCTCTGAAAACAGACTCAGTCTCTTCAAGTTCGGCTTTGAGCGCACTGAATGAGGATTCAAGTTCACTGTGAATGCTTTCTTCTTTTTCAGCAAGAGAGGCTTTCTGCTCCTCGACATCTTTCTCCACCTCTCCTTTACAGGCTTCAAGCCGCAGGCGTTCATTCTCAAGTTCCGCCTTGAGAAGTGCAGATGAAGAAGAAAGATCTGACGTTGTTTTTTCCGCTGTCTGCTCGATCGAAACCCTGATTCTCTCAGCTTCACTGTCAAGTGCTGTTATCTGGGCATCTGCGCCTTTCTTTATTTCATTGAAATGCTCATCCAGTGCATCACGCAGTCTGTCACATGAATCGCTGAACTCGCTTGAAATGCGTTTCCGCTCGTTTTCAAATATATTTCTTTCCGTTTCAACAGCAGCTTTTATCTCATTCCTGTAGCTTTCAAGATCATCTCTCATGTCTGCCAGTTTTTCTTCATTCTGTTCAAAAACTGAAGAAAGGCTGTCTTTTTCGTCCGCGAGAGTGGAGAGTGCATCATTGCTCTGTTTCATGACTTCATCTTTTTTTTCTTCAAGCTTCTGCAGGGAATCGCTTACATATGACTTGAAATCGTTGTGGCTGCTGTCAAGCTTGCTGCGCAGCTCTGAGACGAATGAGCTGAAATCATCACGATTCCTCTGAATCTCAGAAGAAAAACGATCAAGCATCTCATCTGCACTCGCCTGATGATTATCCGCAATGGCCTTCAGTTTTTCTGCCGTCTGCTCTTCAAGAGTCCTGCAGTCTTCTGCAAGGCTTCCCAGATTCTGCTCAACGGCTTTTGCCTCAACCCGGAAAGATTCTATGAGATCATTTACCTGATGTGCCTTTTCAACCTGAGCCTGCACTGTGCGGATTCTGTCCTCCGCATGTTCCGTCTGCACCCTGAGTTTATCAAGCGCAACCTCATATGAACGGCAGATGGACTCAAGCGACACAAGATCATTTTTATGATTTGAAAGGTTGTTCAGGCTTGAATCAAGCGAAGCGATAAGTTCCATGACTTCCTTTTTTTTCGCTTCCACTCTTTCGCTTGCGTCCTTTGATGTTTCATTTATTCTCGCCATTGTCTGCTGGCTTTCCGTCCTGAACATGGATATCTTTTCCTTGACAGTCTGCAGACTGCGGCTTTTCCTGTCTTCTGCCCTGAATGCAAGAATTATAATCAGAGTAACAACAAACAGCGCAACAGGTACAATATAAGCAACCATAACTTTAAAACTCCTACACCTTCAATCAATGATGATTCTATCAAATGATTGCCAGCTCGTTAATAGCAAATCTGCAAGAGGGTATTTTTCTTTTTTTACGGCATCTTTACGTATAAGAAGAGTATGCATGCCCGTATTCCCGGCCCCGATGATATCCTTGCTGTAGCTGTCACCGGCATAAAGCGTCTCCTCAGGTTTCACATCAAGTTCACTGAGCATCTCGATAAAAGGTCTTGCATTCGGCTTGAGGTATCCATAATCTTCCGTAGATGCCGCAAAATCAAAAAGCCCGTCAAGGCCGAGAGCCTCAAGTTTTCCTTCAATCGGGAAATCAGACAAAGCGGCTGTAATGTAGCCGCATTCCCTGAGCCTGCGCACAGACGTTCTGACATGATCAAATGGAGAAAGCATGCCATAGCTGCTCTGCCAGGGAGCAAGCATGTATTTCTCATATTTCCTGATATAACTGTCGATATCCGTTTTCATTCCGGACAGTCTCAGTTCTTTGGCCCTGAATTCACGCAGATTCAGAAGCGGCCCTGCATCGAGTCCGTCTTCTTCTCTCATTTTCTGTCTCATGCGGTTGTAACGCATGGAAAAAAAAGGATGTTTCAGTGCACATCTGATAAGATACATATCTGTCTGCCATTTCGGATAGAATGTGCCATCTATGTCAAAGCACACTGCCTTTATTCCATTTTCAGCAAGATATCCCATCAGAACGCCTTCTTTTTCTGTTTCGTGTTTCTCACGATTTTCTCAGCTCTCTCACGCTGTTTCCCGAGCCGCGCCTTACCTCCGGGCTTGCGGCTGATTCCCTTTGCCTTTGCTTTGGGCGCTGCACTTTTCTTTATTACATTATCAATTTCGATCTCGCTTTTCTGAGGGCCTTTCTCATTCAGTGAAGGATTTCTTCTTCTTTCTCTCAAGGATATCTCGATCGGTATGTAAGGAAGTCCTAGATCCCTCCGCATGCAGTTCTTCAGATAATTTATATAAGTCTCTGGAAAATCCTTTATTCTGTTGACAAAAAGAAGAAAGCGGACAGGGGTCACTGACACCTGTGTCGCATAAAGCACTTTATAGTGACCGGCGGCTCCTCGCGGCGGCTGGTACTCTTCTCCCCATGCCTTCAGCTGCTCATTCAAAGAAGATGTGTCAACTCTCTTGTTAAGCTGTCTCCATACAACCCATGCAGTATCAAGAAGAGTTCCCACCTCATCTCCAGTAAGGGCACAGACAGGAACAATCGGAGCGAAATTCAGTACAGGAAACAGGAAACGGACTCTGTCCTTTATAGCTGCGATTTCATTACCGACACCCTTAAGAAGATCAATTTTGTTCAGACATATGATGACACCCTTGCCACGCCGCACGATAAGTGCGGCAATTTTCTTGTCCTGTTCTGACAATCCTTCTTTCACATCAACCATCAGAAACACTATATCTGCTTCGTCTATTGTCTTTATCGCCCTGTTCACGGAATAGTACTCAACATCTTCTTCTACTTTGCTCTTTCTTCTGATGCCGGCAGTATCAAGTACAGTATAGTCGGTTCCTTTATATGTAAATGTCCCCCTCATTACATCTCGGGTAGTACCGGCTATATCGCTTACAATGGAAACACTGCGGCCAGTAAGAAGATTTGTGAGAGTGCTTTTACCTGTATTCGGTTTTCCAAGAACTGCTATCTTTATTGTCTCGTTCTCCTGAGGAGCCTCATCAATACGCTCAAGGCTCAGCATACCGAGAAGAGTATCTTCCAGCTCTTCAATGCCCAGTCCGTGCTCAGCGGAAATTCCGACAATGCGCTGATAGCCGAAATTATAGAAATTCCATATGAGATCCTCATGTGACACATCATCTATTTTGTTGACGGCAAGCACAAGTTTGTCTGTATAAGGACGCAGTGTTTTCAGCAACATCTGATCTTCGCCTGTGACTTCGTTGCAGTCCATCATGAAAATAATGCAGTCACTCTGATCAAGCAGCGAAAGGCTTTTCTGTGCGACAAGCGAATCCATACTGTCTTTCTCTATCTTGATTCCACCGCTGTCCACCAGGGTAACAGGGTGATTTCCCAAAAGCCAGCGTTCAGGTATCGGATCGCGGGTCACTCCGGGAGTTGGATCCGTGATCGCCCTTCTCTTTCCGATAAGACGGTTGAAAAGCGTGGATTTACCTACATTCGGGCGTCCTATTATGCTGATAAGAGGAAGCGCTGTATCAATGTCGGCTTTATTCTGTATATCCAATTTCTGCATGAAACTTCTCCAGTAATTTCTCTATGTCACGACAGCTTGTCATATTAAGCGCCTCTTTTGCAAGAGACAGGCAGTCGGAATAATTTATGCTTCTTATGATCTTACGTGCATTCAACAGGCTCGCAGGATTCATGCTGAGCGTATTATAGCCGAGGCCGATCACAAGAGGGATGTACAGAGGATTGCCTGCCATCTCTCCGCAGATTGCAAGTCCTATATCTTCCTTTTTTGCGTTTTCAGCAGTCAGGCGCAGCAGGCGCAACAATGCTATGTGATGTTCTTTGTACAGATATGCCGTCTTCTCATTACCCCTGTCCACAGCTATCGTATACTGAGTCAGATCATTAGTTCCAACAGAGAAAAAATCAACTTTTCTTGCAAGAATATCACTTGCAAGGGCGGCAGAGGGAACCTCAATCATTGTCCCCACTTTCATATTCTCATCAA
Organism: uncultured Spirochaetales bacterium; assembly: GCA_949285145.1. Taxonomy (GTDB): domain Bacteria; phylum Spirochaetota; class Spirochaetia; order Sphaerochaetales; family Sphaerochaetaceae; genus Bullifex. Next base: position 28,528 of record CASDXQ010000014.1, read on the forward strand.
AGGCAAGTCCCTCATTCCTGCATTCCTGCCTGACCTCATTGAAAAAAGCAATCACCTCATCAAGCTCGTCACTGCCGGAAATCATCGGAAACATGATCCGGATCTTTCCTTTTGCGGATGCCCGCAGAATTGACTTGATCTGAGTGCGGAAAATATCCTTCCGGCTCATGCAGAAGCGGACTGCTCTCCATCCGAGAACCGGATTATCCTCTCCGCCTTGCATGTCTTTCACTATTTTATCTCCACCCACATCGTACGTACGGATTGTAACGGATCCCCTTTTCCCGAACATCGCTGCAAGTTTGCCGTAAACAGCGGTCTGCTCTTCTTCAGAACAAGTCTTTCCTTCTTCCATAAGCAGGAATTCCGTCCTGAAGAGTCCGACTCCTTCTGCTCCGTTTCTCAGACCCGTCTGCACGAAATCCAATCCTTCTATATTGCATTCAAGATATATTCGTCTGCCGTCTTTCGTTATGGCGGGCAGCACTGCCTCTTCACTCATTTCCTTTTCTTCCGCCTGGGCGTATGCTCTCAGCAGTTCTATACGTCTTGAAGTCTCCTCATCAGGATTTATATAGAGGATGCCGCTACAGGCATCAAGCGCAACCATGTCTCCGGTTGAGACAAGAGAGCTGGCTTCCCTGAGTCCCATGATACAGGGGATGTTCATCGCACGGGCAAGAATCGCAACATGGGAGGTCTGAGCGCCGCCATCAAGGCAGATAGCAGCTATGTATTCCCTGTTCAGCGACATGAGCTCACTTGGGAGAATGGTATCGGCAACCAGAACGGATTTCTCTTCCAGACGGAGTTTCAGAAGACTTTCTTTCGTAAGACATGATATGATTCTTACAGCAATATCCTGAATATCGCTTATATTCTCCCTTGCTCCGTGGGTCAGAGAAGAAGCAAGCATATTAATGAGATTCTGTGCGGCAGCCTCCACAGCAGGCCCTGCTTTGTAATGTTCCTCTGTGATCAGTCTTATTATCTGCCTGTGGAATTCCGGATCCTGAACCATGAAGCTCTGAGCTTCAAGTATGGAGACCTCATCATCACCAGAAGCTTTATCCATAAGCTGGTGAAGAGCCGAAATTACTTGGGAACATGCGTTATGGAAAGCAGCAAGCTCGGTTTTGCACTCCTCACTGTCTTTGCATTTTTCCTGCGCAAACACAGGCCTGTCATGTCTTACGGACAATGCTTTCATGCACACATACCCTGTGAAGATGCTTTTACCTTGTAATACTTGCATAGCTTAATAATACAATTCGTATTCCCCTGTGGTAAAGACTCATTTTCCCAGATGAAATCTCTCTGTCATAGATGGTGTCCTCTTGCTGATTTTTATGCTAGAATTCACCTCATGATTGAAGATGATGACAGCTTCAGGCAGAAAGAAGGACTTGATCACAGGAATGAAGAAGACAGTTCCAGATCGAGAAGCCTTGTCGTCTGTTCCGCTGTATTGATCATCTGGATTCTGTGGAGTTTTTTCTGCTTTCTTTTCTTCAGGGAAAAAATAATCACAGCAATCGTGGATAGCGGCGTCATTGCCCTTATTCAGGAAATGAATGATGAAGAAGAGACTCTCTCAACCAGAAATGTCGAGCTGATATATCCGTTTTACGACGGATCGACAGTAATGGTAAGGCTGAGGGCGGAAAGGCACGGAAGTGATATCTATCACGATACAGTAGAAGCTCTCATAAACGAGTATGCTTATGAAGCATATGCTCTCGGAGCGGTAAATCTCGTCAGCAGTGAATGCTCTCTCATAGGTCTGACAGCATGCGAAGGAATCTGCTATGTGGATCTTAGCAGGGAAATACTGGACAGCCCCTCTCTTGAAGGCTACACAGCATTCAATCAGATTGAAGATACACTGATGCTTTTTGACGACATCGAAAAAGTTGAATTCCTTATAGAAGGGGAAAAACTAGATCCTGACAATACTCAGAGCAGAAAGACTTGATGTATCAATTGTGATCAGCACGCCTTTTATCTCCCCGCTTCCTTCACATATCTCGCTTTTATATGGAATCTGCGTCAACTGACGTCTGACCGCAACTTCGCTCCTGGATCCTATTACCTGATGCTGGACACCGCTCATGCCCAGATCCGTAATATACGCAGTGCCGCCAGGAAGTATTTTCTCATCCATTGTCTGAACGTGAGTATGAGTACCGACAACAGCACTTGCTATTCCATCAAGATAAAACCCCATGGCCTCTTTTTCCTGAGCGTTTTCCGCATGGAAATCAACAAGAACAATATAGCCTTGTTTCCTTAATTTCTCAGCTGTTTCCCTCACTGCGGTGAAAGGACAGTCTGCAATGACAAGATCCACTCTGCCCTGTGCATTTATAACAGCCCATTTCACACCGTTTTTCTCAAGTGCAACATATCCGTGTCCGGGGACCGATCTGGGATAGTTGACAGGTCTGAGGAGACAGGGTTCGCTATCCAGAAGCGGATATATTTCGTATTTCTGCCAGATATGGTTCCCGGATGTAACGACATCAGCTCCATATGTTCTTATTTTTTCCCAGTCGGAAACAGAAAGACCGAACCCTCCAGCGGCATTTTCGCCGTTGACAACAACAAAATCCGCATGAGTCTTCTTTATCAGAGACGGCAGGGACAGGAAAAGAGCCCCCATCCCTGCATCTCCGCTTACGTCTCCGATCATGAGAACTTTAACGTCAGACACTATTTTGCGTACTCCACGACTCTTGTTTCTCTGATGATTGTAACCTTGATCTTGCCCGGATAACGCAACTCGGCTTCTATTCTGCCCGCGATGCCTTTTGCAATTTCCTTTGCATCTTCATCAGATACAGTGTTGTTATTCACCATGATTCTGAGTTCACGTCCTGCCTGAATTGCAAAGGCATTATCAACGCCGTCAAAACTCTTTGCAATTCCCTCAAGATTCTCAAGACGCTTTATGTAGTTGTCAAGGCTCTCCCTGCGTGCGCCAGGGCGTGCCGCAGAAATGGCATCTGCAATCTGTACAATGATTGACTCGACACATGAGGGTTCAACATCACCGTGATGTGCATGAACCGCATTGACAACTCTGGGGTCTTCACCAAGTCTCTTGACAAGATCCGCACCCATTTCAGCATGGTTGATCTCGCTTTCAGTCTCAGCACCTTTGCCGATATCATGGAGAAGGCCTCCGCGCATGGCAATTTCACTGTTCGCACCGACCTCACTCGCAATCATACCGGCAAGAACTGCAACTTCCTTGGAATGGAAAAGGACGTTCTGGCCATAGCTGGTTCTGAAATACAGACGCCCGAGAGCTCTGATCAGCTCAGGTCCCATATTATGTATGCCAAGATCAAAAGCAACTTTCTCGCCTTCATCGACAATAATGCGGCCCACTTCTCTGCTGACCTTATTCACCATCTCCTCGATGCGAGCAGGATGAATACGTCCATCCTGAACAAGACGCTCAAGTGCAACGCGTGCAATCTCCTTTCTGACAGGATCAAAACAGGAAATCACAACCGCCTCTGGTGTATCATCAATAATAATGTCAACACCGGTAAGCGTTTCCAGCGTACGGATATTACGTCCTTCCCGTCCGATAATTCTGCCTTTCATTTCATCTGATGGGAGAGAGACGGAGGCGGTCGTGACCTCACCGCTCACTTCTGTCGCAAGCCTCTGTATTGATTCAACAATGATATCCCGTGCGACTTTGTCAGCAGAAAGCTTTGTCTCGCTTTCAATCTTATTGATATAGACCTGTCCATCATGACGGGCTTTCTGCTGCATCTGCTCAATAATCACAGATTTAGCCTCTTCCTGGCTCATACCTGCAATCTTTTCCAATTCACTGATAAGGCCTGCTTCTCTTTTTTCCAGTTCTCTCTCTTTGCTGGTTACAGCCTCATCTCTTTCACCTAGTTGCTTTTTTATCGCATCAAGCTCGTTCTGCTTGTGTTCCAGATTCTCTTCTTTCTGCAGCAGCCGGCGTTCTGTCTTCTGCAGTTCTGATCTTCTTTCCCTTGCCTCCCGCTCGCTTTGCTGGGTTTCTTTCAAAATCCTGTCACGGGCTTCAAGCTCAATCTCACGTGCATGAGATTCAGCTTCGGCAACAGCTTCCTTATCCAACCGGACAGCTTTCTGTTCGATAGACGAAAGCTTGAACTTGGCCCAAATCCATCTGCCGGTATAGCCGATGGCGATGCCTGCAAAACAACTAAGGAAGATATACAACAATGTCATATTAACCTCCCAAAGTCATATTATTTCTCATGATAATAATTCAACGCAGATTCGGTCAAGAAGGTATTTTTTACAAAAAGCATCAGTAAATAAGTTTTTCAGGATTCAAGATGTGAAAAAAAAAGACCGCCACACACTGTGACGGCTCGCAGGAAATATCCTGTCTTAAGCTTCCTTGCTGTCCTTTTTGGAAGCTTTCTTCTCAGCTTTGGCTTCTTTTTTCTCTGTCTTCTCGACAAGTTCAAGAATAACCATTTCCGCTGCATCCCCTAACCTGTTGCCAGTCTTGAGGATTCTTGTGTAACCACCCTTGCGTTCTGTGAACATCGGAGCGATTTCCTTGAAGAGCTTTGCGACGACTGCTTCATCATAAATATCAGAAGCGATGACTCTGCGGTTGTGGACATTATCAACCTTTGCTCTTGTAATCATCTTCTCAGCCATCTTTCTCACTTCAAGAGCTTTTGCTTTTGTGGTCTCAATTCTCTCATAGCGGAAGAGGGATGTGACCATGTTGCGCTTGAGCGCCTTGCGCTGGCTAGACTTTCTAGAAAGCGCATTGAAACCAATCTTATGCTTCATTTTTTTCTTCCTTTGACTCTGGAACTTTTATAGCCTGTTTTAAAACACTGTAGTCTGTCATGCCGAGACTAAGATTCCACTCCTTGAGCTTTTCCTTGATCTCAGACAGAGACTTCTTGCCGAAGTTTCTTGTCTTTGCAATCTCATCCTCAGTTTTCTTTGTAAGATCCCCAATAGTCCTGATATTGGCATTCTTGAGGCAGTTTGAAGAACGAACTGTGAGTTCAAGTTCTTCAACTGAAGTATCGAGAATCTTTCTGATTCTGGCTTCTTCCTCATCTACATCTTCACTGCTTGTAATCTGACTTTCGTCAAAATTAATGAAGATCGTGAAGTGCTCCTTGATAATCTTTGCAGCCTGAGCAAGAGCATTCTCCGGAGAGATTGTTCCATCAGTTGTGATCTCAAGAATAAGCTTGTCATAATCGTTTCTCTGACCAACTCTGGTCGGCTCAATTGAATACTTTACTCTCTTCACAGGAGAGAAGAAAGCATCAACAGCGATCACACCAGGTTCCTCAGAATACTTTTCATTCAGTTCAGAAGGGACATAACCACGACCGAGATTGATCTCTACTACCATCTCCAGATCGCAATCATCCATCATCGTGAAAATTTCCAGATCCGGATTGAGAATTGTGACGGTATCTCTGTCAAGAGTCTTGCCCGTAACAAGGCCAGGCCCCTGGCAGGCAATTGTAAGAGTCGTGCCTTCACTGTCTTCAGGCATTGCGATCTCAAGTTTCTTAAGGTTCGCAATGATATCAGCGATATCTTCACGCACACCTGGAATTGACTCGTATTCGCTTGTCACGATATGAGGCTCTCTTCCCTCTGTTGCAGCAAATGTAGTGAACTGAACAGCTGTTACAGCATAACCCTGAATGGAAGAAAGAAGAACACGTCTCAGAGTGTTTCCAACTGTAGTCCCAAACCCCCTCTCAAACGGATAGGCTATGAACTTGCCATACTTAGGATCTGATACACTGTGATCATATGTAACGCCTGAAGGTCTTTTAAAACCTTTAAGAAGGTTCTTGCGTGCCATGATTACTCCTTATTTAACTAATACTGCGTTCAACGAACGATTTCTGAGAAAAGACAGGGGACAGACAAGCTGTCCCTTTTTTTCATCAGACACGGCGAGTCTTGCGAGGACGGCATCCGTTATGAGGGATAGGAGTGACATCACGGATCGTGCGCACTTTGAGTCCGAGAACTCCAAGTGTCCTGATTGCGCTCTCACGTCCTACACCCGGTCCTTTCACGAATACATTTACACTCTTAAGACCGAAATCCATAGCCTTCTTGACTGCTGTTTCACAAGTTGTCTGTGCAGCGTAAGGAGTAGACTTCTTAGCACCTCTGAAACCAAGTCCACCGGCAGAAGCCCAGGAAAGAGCATTTCCTGTCAAGTCTGTTACGGTGATAATGGTATTGTTGAAGGTTGCCTGAATATAGACATTACCTTCTACAACAGTCTTCTTAACTTTACGTTTTACATTAGCCATAATTACACCCGCTCCTTATTTCTTCTTTCCGGCAACGGTCTTCTTCTTACCCTTGCGGGTACGAGCATTGGTCTTGGTTCTCTGACCACGTACAGGAAGTCCCTTTCTGTGTCTGAGACCACGATAACAACCGATATCCATCAAACGCTTGATATTGAGAGCTACCTCTGTTCTGAGGTGACCTTCAATGTTGTACTCTTCTTCAATTACTTTTCTCAGAAGAGCAATGTCATCAGCACTGAGCGTGTTGATTCTCACGTTCGGATCAATATTTGTCTTGGCACAAATTTCCTCAGCGGAGGTTCTGCCAATACCGTAAATATAAGTCAGGGCAATCTTAACTGCCTTATTAGGCAGGTCAACACCTGCAATACGTGCCATATATAAGGCCTCCTAGATTATTTTTGTCTCTGCTTGTGCTTCGGATTCTCACAGACAATGCGTACAACTCCTGCACGTCTGATAACCTTGCACTTGTCACAAATTGGTTTAACACTTGCTCTTACTTTCATAGTAAAAACTCCTAAATTTTCTTGATCTTACGACCACTGGTCATAAAACCATCATGGTGATGCAACTTCATAAGGGAGTCAAGCTGACGGACTGTCTCCAGACATACACCAACCATGATAATGAGAGATGTACCGCCGAAGAGCATTGCAACATCAGCAGGGAAGTTGAAGAACTTCTGTATCAGAGTAGGAATCAAAGCGATGAATGCAAGAAAAAGAGAACCGGGCAGAACGATTCTGTTGAGAACCTTTCTAAGATACTTCTCCATATTGTCATTGCTGACCTGAGGAATGGTACCACCGTTATCTCTGATGTTCTTTGCAATTTCTTCCGGATTAAGACTTACCTGAGTATAGAAGAAAGCAAAACCTATAATCAACAGGGTGTAGATAATTAGATAGGGGGCACCCTGGGGATTGAGGAAGTTTTGTGGCAATCTGCAACGGAAAACTAAGCAGTGCAGAGGCAAAGATGACAGGAATAACACCTGAGGGGTTGATTTTGAACGGAATGTAGTTGGAACCACCCTGATACATCTTATTTCCTATAACACGCTTTGCATACTTTACAGGGATCTTTCTCATACCCTTCTCTTCATAAACAACCATGATGACAACAAAGACATACATGACCACAACAACAATAACTGCAAGCCAGTTGAGGCTGCCGTTTGCAATGCTGGAGAAGAGAGTGGAGAATGCGCTCGGCATTCTTGCAACGATACCTGCAAAGATAAGGAGTGAAATACCATTACCCACTCCGTACTGGGTAATCTTGTCACCAAGCCACACAAGGAACATCGAACCGGCAGTTACAGTAACCATTGCAACCAGAGTAAATGGCAGACGATCCATGATAATAGCTTCAGGGATAGTTGTCGCATACACTGAAACCGCAAATGACTGAATGAGACATACAACGATTGTACCCCACCTTGTATACTGCTGGATTTTCTTGCTTCCATGAGGATCCTGGGCAAGCTTCTTGAGAGACGGTACAACAAGCATCAGCAGCTGTACAATGATCTGTGTGCTGATATACGGCATTACACCGAGCATAAACAAGCTGAAATTGCTGAAAGCACCACCTGAGAAAAAGTTCAGATACTCAGTGAAACCTATTGTCGAAGACTGTGCACTTGACAAGAAATAGGCTTCGAGAATGACAGGATCAATGCCAGGAATAGGAACCACTGTTCCGATACGGCTTACAATAAGCAAGCCGATCGTGATCAGAACCTTTTTCCTGACATCATTCATTCTCATCATATCTACAAGATTGTTTGACATGATAACCTTCTTTGTTATTTAACAGAGCCTCCGGCCTTCTCTACTGCTTCTTTTGCAGACTGAGAAACCTTGATGCCTTCAATAGCGAGTTTCTTGGTGACTTCTCCGTTGTTGAGAATCTTCACCTGAACATCCTTACCTTTTACAAGTCCTTTTTCCTTGAGAGTCTCAAGGCTTACTGTCTCGCCATCAGCATATGCCGCATCAAGCACAGAAAGAGAAATTGCTGTGTAGGTTACCTTGAAAGGATAGTTGGAGAAACCACGACGAGCAATACGTCTGTAAAGAGGCATCTGTCCGCCTTCAAATCCAAGGCGGACACCACCGCCGGAGCGGCTGTTCTGACCGTCATGACCGCGGCCGCAGGCTCTGCCTTTGCTGGAAGCTCCGCGACCTACAATGGTCTTCTTTGTATTAGCACCGAATGGTGCGTTGATCTGTCCCATCTTAAATCTCCTCGACCTTCACCATGTGAGCTACTGTGCGAACCATACCGAGTGTGGCAGGTGTTGCAGCATGTACAACAGAACTGTGCATTCTACCAAGACCGAGAGCCTTGATTGTAGCCCTCTGTTTGGGAAGTGAACCAGCTACTGAACGAACCAATGTGATTTTAATGTTCTTCTCTGCCATAATCAACCCCACATTTCCTTAAGAGATTTACCTCTGTTCTTTGCGATCTCCTTTGCATCAAAGAGATTCTCAAAGGCGGCAAAGGTAGCCTTTACTGTGTTGATACTGTTCTTGGATCCCAGAGACTTGCTGAGCATGTCTTTGATTCCTGCAGCATCTGCAACAGCTTTCACGGCTCCGCCTGCGATAACACCTGTACCGGGAACTGCAGGACGGACAAGAACGCTTGCACTCTTGAACTGTCCGAGCATTTCATGCGGAATCGTTGTGCCCTTAAGAGGTACTGTAATAAGACTTGACTTGGCCTTCTCTGTTGCCTTGCGGATTGCATCAGTAACATCGTTAGCCTTTCCGAAACCGTAACCAACTCTTCCGTCACCGTAACCAACAACAACAAGAGCTGAGAATGACATATTCTTACCACCCTTAACAACCTTGGTAACACGGTTGATCTTGATGAGCTTTTCTACGTATCCGTCTTTAACTTCTTTATCTTTTGCTCTTTCCATACAAAACCCCTTAGAACTTTACACCGGCCGAACGTGCACCATCTGCAATAGCCTTGACGATACCATGGTAGATATAGCCATTACGATCAAATACTACCGTTGTAATATTCTTCTCAAGCATTCTCTTGCCAACAGTCTCCCCAAGCTTTGCAGCATCCGCCACACAGTTCTTAAGACCCTTGAGTTCAGCTTCGACAGTAGATGCAGAGACAAGTGTCTTTCCTACAGTGTCGTCAATAACCTGAACATACATGTGAAGGTTGCTTCTGAAAACTGTCATTCTCGGTCTTTCGCTGGTACCGGAAACTCTCTTTCTGATATGAGCCTTACGTCTTGCGGCTTTGCGATTCTTTTCGACAATTCTATTCATCTCGCTACCCCTTATTTCTTACCACCGGACTTACCGACCTTGCGGCGGATATTCTCGGTTTCGTACTTGATACCCTTGCCCTTATACGGTTCAGGACCGCGGAGGGAACGGATTTCAGCACATACCTGACCAACCTGCTCCTTGCTGATACCGGAAATGGTCACCTTGTTGCCATCAACCGCAGCCTGAATTCCTTCCGGGATAATGTAGTCAATGATTGTGGAATAACCAAGAGAGAGTGTGAGCACATTCTTGCTCAGATCTGCCTTGTAACCTACACCATTGATAAGCAGGCTCTTGGAGAAGCCCTGGCTTACACCAATGATCATATTGCTGATCAGCTGGCGGTACAGGCCATGATAGCTTCTGCTTGCGATCTCATTGTTATGACGGGTAACTACGACTTCATTGCCATTAACAGTAACAGCGATATCGCCATTGATATTCTGAGTCAATGTGCCCTTGGGGCCTGTTACAGTTACGATATTGTCAGCAACAGACACCTTGACACCTGCAGGGATGCTTACAGGCAATTTACCAATACGTGACATAACCTATAACCTCCCTTACCAGATTGTACAGATCAGCTCGCCGCCGACCTTTGCTTCTGCTGCTTTTCTACCGGTAATGATACCTGTAGATGACGATACTACCACAACGCCATAGCCATTGTAGACTCTTGGCATATCCTTATAACCGCTGTAAACACGGCGGCCCGGAGTGGAGATACGCTCAATACCATGAATGACAGGAGCCTGCGACTCATCGTATTTGAGGTAAACACGGATATAAGAAAGATTATCTTTAGTAATCTTCTTGAAATTCTTGATGAAACCTTCATTCTTCATGATCTTGACAATCTGAAGCTTCATCTTACTTGTAGAAATATCTACTTTCTCATGCTTTGCCTGACTAGCATTTCTAATCTTAGTCAGCATATCTGCAATTGGATCACTTACTGCCATATCTCACTCC
>CASDXQ010000015.1 GCA_949285145.1 uncultured Spirochaetales bacterium
TTTCCGCTTACCATTGCTGTGAAGTCATCGACAACTTTCCTGAAAAGCGGGGTTGCGCTTACGTCAAGACCGAAGATCTTCTCATTTGAGAGCAGAGGTCTGAGCTGGCTGGAGAAATCTCCTGTCGAGCCGAGCGTTATGCCTTTCAGCATCGGCTGGAGAGTATCTGTCATCGGATCAGGAGAGAGCGTGAATTCATTGCCATCATCGTCAACTGCAAGGAGGTATCGGAGATAGAGTGCATATACAAGCGGAACAACATTCAGGCTTGATACATCAAGCGTGCTGCTTGCCATGTAGCTCTTGATTGTCTCGCCGAAGCGGATTGAGAGCTTCTGGCTTGTATCCGTCGCGATTCTCTGCGGGGTATCCGGCATGAACGGGTTCGGGATTCTCTTTTCAAGCACTTCGTCAATGAAATCCTTCGGATTGATGATGCCCGGATCCGTCACGACAGGCAGGCCTTCCTTGTAGCCGAGAATGTGCACCATCTTGTTCAGATCCTCATCCTGCATCTCTTTGTTGATGAGTGTGTAGCCAAGGAGACAGCCTGAGAGTGCGAGGGCTGTGTGAAGCGGGTTCAGGCAGGTTGTGACCTTCATCCTCTCGACCTTGTCAACAGTTTCCCTGTCGCAGAAATACACACCGGCTTTCTCAAGTGCCGGACGTCCTGCAGGAAATTTGTCTTCGATTACGAGGTATTCAGCTTCTTCCGCATTTACAAAAGGTGCGATATAAGTGTGTTTTGAGGTGATAACAGGCTCGTTGTCCTCAAAACCGTCCTTTGCAAGCATTTCCTTCACGCTTTCATCCGGACGCGGTGTGATCTTGTCGATCATTGAGATGGGGAAACTAACCTTTGTCTCATCGCTGATGTAGGCAATGAATCCTTCATCAACGCTCCCGTTTCCAAGATATGCTTCAGCAATGGTCTGCACTGCGGCTTTCAGCTTGTCTCCGTTGTGAGAGCAGTTGTCCATTGAGACAAGTGCCAGCGGTGCGGCGTTTTCCTTATAGCGCAGGTAAAGCAGATATGTGAGGCAGCAGAGGAACACGCTGCATTCCTCTACAGGTTTATCAAAATCGGCTTTGTAGAACGGGAAGAGCTCTCCTGCCGGATTGTAAAGGGCATAGCCTTTTTCCGTTATCGTGAATGAAACCATCTGAAGTGACGGATTCCTGAATGCTTTTTCGAGAACAGACCATTCTTCTGTACTGTTTCTCTCACATTTCACGGCTTCTGTGACGGAAGCGATGACTTCCTTTTCGATCGATCCGTCAGCTTTCAGAGTGACGGCAAGAGTGAGGTTGTCATGCGGCTTGTATATATTGTCGATGATCTCGCCGTCAAAACCCTCTCCGGCAATGATACCGCTGTCATAAAGGCCTGCATCAAGCAGCCTCTGACAGAGTTTTGCGGGGAATATGCGGAATATATTGCCGCTTCCGAAATGGATCCATTTCGGTCTTTCCTGTGTGTTTTTCCTGATTTTCTCATAGTCGAAGGCAGGCAGGCGGTAGCCTTTCCAGTCTTCTCTGTTCTTAAGTGATTCCAGATTCAGTTTCATTTTCTGTCATTCTCCTTTTTCCTGGATTCTTCCGTGAAATAAGCAGGATAAAGCCTTACAAGCTCCTCGACTTCATCATTCAGCTTGCTGAAATGATGTGAGAGAACCACGAGAACTTCATCCCCCCTTTCATCCTCGATGGCCTGAGTCATCGCAAGATGCTCTTCATACACAGCCTGTGCCGCATCATGATTCATGTTGTTGAGGATTCTTATGCGCCGCTCGTTTCCTGTATGTGCTTCAATGACCTTGTATATTCTCTCAAAGCCTATTTCAATGTAGAAATTTCTGTGGAAGTCCACATCAAGGTCAATGAATGCCCTTATATCGTTTATCGAAAGACATGCACTCTGCTGTACAAGATTTGCCCTGAGCTGTGATGAGAAGCGTATTTTCCTTTCTTCATTCTCAAGAACATTCTCAATGCACACCCTGAAGACATTCTCCTCGACACTGAGGCGCAGAAATCTTTCCTGCATGATGTTCTTCACATCAAGCCTGGAAACCCATGTGCCTCGCTGAGGGTAGATGTCTATCAGCTTGTCTCTCTCCAGCCTGAGAAGCGCATCCCGGACCGGGGAGCGCGAGACTCCCAGATCCTGCGTAAGTTCAGTGATGGACAGTTCGCTGCCCGGCTCATAATAAAGATCCTCTATCCTGCTGCGGATAGTCTCATATATTCTAGAACCTGCCGTCTGATCGTACTTACTGTTCATACACCCCTTGATTCAGCCTTGTCGATTGCTTCCCACAGACCCTGGATATAGCAGGCACCGAGCGCTCTGTCATAAAGGCCGTAACCGGGCATGCACTTCTCACCCCAGATCGTGCGGCCGTGATCAGGACGGATCGGTCCGTCGAATCCTGTATCATGAAGAGCTTTAACGGCTTCGTACATATCGAATGTACCATCGCTTGAAAGGTGTGCGGCTTCTTCGAACACTCCGGGTGCGAAGTGGTGGAGATTCCTCACATGCGCAAAGTGAATCCTGTCACCCGCCGCGCGTATGATTGCAGGAAGGTCATTCTCCGGATTCGTTCCGAGACTTCCCATGCAGAATGTGAGACCGTTATATGGCTTGTCCACAGCCTTGAACAGCCTGAGGATGCTTTCCTTTCCTGTGATGATCCTCGGCAGTCCGAAAACAGGCCATGCGGGGTCATCCGGATGGATTGCCATTCTGATGCCGTATTTTTCGCACACAGGTCCGATTGCCTCAAGGAAGTAGACAAGGTTTGCAAACAGCTTTTCGCTGTCTACATCTTTATAGGCTTCAAAAAGTTCCTTCACATGTGAAAGTCTCTCCGGTTCCCAGCCCGGCATCACAAAGCCGTTTGAATTGTCATTTGTCTGGTTGAAGAATGTCTGCGGATCAATTGTATCGACAACTTTCTGGTCATATGCGAGAACAGTCGAACCATCAGGCCTCATTTTCGCAAGATCGGTTCTTGTCCAGTCAAAAACCGGCATGAAGTTGTAGCATACGATGCTGATTCCTTCTTCACCGAGGTTCTCAAGCGTCTCAATATAGTTCTTGATGTATTTATCCCTGTCCGGTGTCCCGATCTTGATTGAGTCGTGGACATTGACTGATTCTATTCCTTCGATCTTGAGTCCTGCATCCTCAACGGTTTTCTTGAGTTCCCTGATTCTTTCTCTTGGCCATTTCTCTCCGGCCGGTATATCATAAAGAGTAGTGATGACACCTGTTACTCCGGGAATCTGTCTGATTTCTTCGAGGGTCACGGAATCGTAGCCGGGCCCATACCATCTCAATGTCATTTTCATATGGAAGCTCCTTTGTTTTTCGATATACTAGAATATTAGTTCAATAAATCCCTGCTGTAAAGCAAAAACTCATAATAATATTATAAAAAGCAGTATTTTACAGAAAAAGCAAAATTTGAACATGATGCAGTGAGCAGGATCAGTGCAGACTGAGAAAATCCGTTTTTAAACTGTTGAGAGATGTCACTCCAGTTATTATTATTTTTATATATTAATAATACCTAATTAGGAATGATAATAATCAATATTATAATATAATCGGAAAGTCCGAAAACAGAAGATGTAGAACGTGCTCACACGGCGAAAAGTGACACCACATGAAAAAAATATAACAAAAAGTTTTATAATAAAACAAAATTTAAAATTTAAATTTTAAATAATAAATTTAGTAAAATTATATAATATAAATTTTTATTAAAAATATGTTGACATTGAAAATAATGCATGTTAACATAAAGCTATAAATAATAGTTTTATTATCTAACAATAAGACTGTTATTGTTCTTTGACATCGGTGAAAACGGATCTTTCAAGTGTGTTTTGTTTTATTCCGGGAACCTGTTTCAGAGTTCCGCTTACGGAATTGCCAGTGTTTTGTATTTCATCTTGAGATCCGGATATCAGATAGAGAGCCGGTATGTTTTCGGGTGTGTGAATACCGGTTATGGTGTGGGGGAACTTTCTGTCTGCTGCTGTCTGGATAACAGCGGCAGCAGACTTTGCTTCTTATGTGATGCCTTTCTGCCGGAACATATGGGCAATTCGTTCACTTCGGGTGAAATCATTGGGAAGCTGATGATGTTACTGCATATGGAGGAAATGATTCTGATTTCCCTCTGCTGATCAGAGTTGTGCGTCTGATTGCCGTTATTGATGAAAAGGAAAAAAAGAAATGTGTTCTGTCTATAAATATCCGGCGGCACAGGTATATATATGCATGAATGAAAATGACCTTTCTTCTGTTTTTTTCATTATGTTTTTCCTCCTGATATGTGTTTGTGCTGTATTCCATTGCAGCGTGAGACTGGAGATGACGGGTTTTCTCCAGTCTCTTTTTTTCAATAATGGCAGTAAGGCATCTCATCAGTATCCTCTGCACATCTCAGAAAATGCAAAAGGACAGAGCCGAGGCGGCTCAGAGCTGCTCTGTTGTTTTCAAGCATATATCTTCTTGCTGTATCTTTTATTTACCTCTGATAGCCTTATTTGACGCAATGATGTTAAATTCTGTTTCTTTTATAGCTTTCAGGCTTTTTTTCATGCAGAAAATACCGTTTTCAAGCCTTAAAAAGGTAAAAAATGTGATAATAATCCAAATAAGCGCATATTCAAATCTTAATATGCATAAAATACGATTCATATCGAATCAGCAGAACATCAGAAGATCTTTTTCCGGTGTGTACGATAGTTGAGATGCATCTTGAGGAAATGACGGAAAGAAAGAGATGGATTCTCACATAAGTGGTAGGGAGAATTTAGTTAAACCGGCTGGACAATACATGAAGAAATTGGGGTATAATAGACACAGACATATAACCATAAGAGGTATTGTAAGTGTTAGACGCATCAACTTTGGCAATGCTCAGGAAAGAAGCGCTTGATGCCAGGATCAAAACGATTGAATGCATTAGCTCTTTCGGCTCGGGACATATCGGCGGATCAATGTCCATAATGGAAACACTCGTATATTTATACTATGTCGGGATGAACGTGAAGAGCAGTGATCCCGGGTGGAAGGAAAGGGATCGGCTCGTGCTTTCCAAGGGGCATTCCGGCCCTGCTCTTTATGCTGTCCTGGCAAAGAAGGGATATTTCCCTGTCAGTGAACTTGTGACTCTCAACCAGGGAGGAACGAAGCTTCCAAGCCATGTTGATATGCTGAAGACTCCCGGTGTTGATTTCACAGCCGGTAGTCTCGGACAGGGCTTCAGTGCAGCACTCGGCATCGCAGCCGCACAGCGTCTCCAGGGGTTCCCCGGAGCTTATACATATGCAGTTATCGGAGACGGGGAGAGCCAGGAAGGCCAGATATGGGAGGCTGCTGAATGCGCAGGCGCATGGGGCGTTGATAATCTCATTGCTTTCACGGATGTGAACGGCCAGCAGCTTGACGGATACACTGAAGACATCATCCCCATGCATCATCTGAAGGAACGTTATGAGACTTTCGGCTTTGATGCCTATGAGATAAACGGGCATGACTTCAATGCGATTGCAGATGCTGTGTCAAGTGCGAAGAAAGTGAAGGGCAAGCCTCACATGATCATCCTCAACACAATCAAGAGCTATGGCTATATTCCAGGAGAAGGTGTGAAATCGAACCATTCGATGAGCATCAATGAAGAGATGAGGAAGTCTTCAATCGAAGCACTTATAAAGAGAGAGGAGGCAGGAGAATGAAAGATCTTTCAGTTTATGCGAATTACAGGGATGTTGTAGTCGGTGCTGCCATGGATCTTGCAAAGGAGCATCCTGATGTAGTCTTTCTTGATGCCGATCTTTCTTCCTGCATCGGTTCAACCGCCTTCCAGAAAGAATTCCCTGACAGGTTCTTCAACTGCGGCATAGCCGAGGCGAATATGGCGGGTGTCGCTGCCGGTATGGCCAGCGCCGGGCTTACGCCTTTCATTCACAGCTTTGCATGCTTTGCTTCAAGAAGGGATTATGACCAGCTGTTCATTTCAGTCGGCTATACCCGTCAGGTGGTTCACGTGATCGGTTCTGATCCCGGAATTGTCGCACAGTACAACGGCGGTACCCATATGCCTTTTGAAGATATCGCGCTTTTCCGCCAGATCCCCGGTTTCAACATCATCGAGCCATCTGATGCCACATCCCTGTATTCTCTCACGCGGCAGCTTTATGACGCGAAGAAGGCAAGCTATATCAGAACGCCGAGAAAAGGTATAAGCTTCCGATATACATCTGATGACACAATTGAGCTCGGAAAGGCGAAAGTCCTCAGGGACGGCAGTGATGCAACGATCGTGGCAACAGGTGTCATCATGGTTGATACCGCGCTTGCGGCTGCCGATGCACTTGCAGCAGAAGGCATAAAGGCTGCAGTGATCGATCTTCATACAATCCGTCCTCTTGATACTCATACGATTGAATCATATGCACAGCGTACAGGTCATGTCGTTGTCTGCGAGAACGGCCGTTATCCGGGCGGTACAGGTGAAATGATCGCAAGACATCTTGCCATGACATGTCCCGTGAAGATGGATTTTCTGTGTGTGGGTGACGAGTTCGGTCAGGTCGGAAGTCTTGCCTACCTGAAGTCTGCCTACGGCTTCACGCCTGAGATTCTTACTGACAAGGTCAGGAAGCTTCTTCACTGAAAGAAAAGGTGAAATATCTGTCTGCTCCGCTGTGGAAGCGGAAACAGGAGAAAAGAGCCGCTGCAGAAAGCTGTAGCGGCTCTTCCCTCATTCTGAAATCCAGCATGAAATATAAAGTAAACAGTGCTTACAAATTAATTGTTCAGGCTTGTGATCCATGCTTTCCGCTGTTCTTTCTGTCCTTCTGAACTTCAATCAGCACAAAGAATAACGGGATGATTGCAAGTGCGATTGTACGGCTCATCAGCACTCTGGATGAGAAGGAGCACAGCATGGCTCCCGCAATGAATGTGAGTATCATCCCGATATGGTAGAAAGCCTTTTTGCAAGCAGTCCCGTCTTTTGATCTGAGTGCATTGTAAAGACAGGAACCGCCTCCTCTCAGGTGTGCCGTGCAGAAGAGTGTGGACAGCTGCACGCCACGGGCTTCACGGAATGTGTTGTACTGCATGCTGCTTATGAGTGCTATCATCACATGGAAGATGGTGAAGGGAGCATTTTCAGGCAGCAGGGCGAGGAATGCCAGGAGGATCATCTCACTGAAGATGAGCAGGGACGGCCAGCGGTGCTTCAGCTTGTCCTTGAACATTTCGGAGAAGAAAGTACCGATGAAAAATGTGCTGATTGGTACTAGCACTTTTGCCGCATCAGAGAAACTGCCCTGTGAGAGGTGCATTGCGAAGATCAGAAGATTCGCAGTCTCTGCATTCGCAAAGACCCCGCCTTTGAGGTAATAGGAGTATGCTCCCATGAAACCGCCTGAGAGCATGAGAAGAATGAATGTATGATAGCGCCTTTCCGCTGATATTTTTTCCTGCATGGAAATGACTATATCCATTTTGTATTTTCTAGGCTACCATTTTTCATATGATCAGAGTCGAAGTTGCAAATATTGTGAAAATGAAGACTGATGCCATAGTCAATGCTGCAAATGAAAGCCTTCTAGGCGGAGGAGGTGTTGACGGTGCGATACATGCCGCAGCAGGGCCTCTCCTTCTTGAAGAGTGCAGAAAGCTCGGAGGATGCAGGACAGGTGACGCAAAGACTACCGGTGCATACAACCTGCCGTGCAGGTACATAATCCATACTGTGGGACCTGTCTGGAGAGGAGGCTCTTACGGTGAAGATGAGAAACTTGCCTCCTGTTACCGCTCTGTGCTCAGAGAGGCCGCATTGCATGACATCCGCAGCATTGCCATTCCCCTGATCAGCACTGGAGTCTATTCTTTTCCGCGTGACAGAGCCGCACGCATTGCGCTGAGGGAACTCAAGGACTCTGATCTTGATATCACGATAGTCTGCTACTATCCCCGGGAGAGGAAGGAATACGACGAGCTTCTCAATGAAGGCATTCCTCTGTGATGAGTGTGTATGGCAGGATTCTCTTTCTGCCCGGCGACATGCAGAAATTTTGTCTTTTTCCTCATCTCTGATTGACCATCATGTCCGCCATAAATAAACTCAATTCCAGGAATTGAGGTTTTCTATGAAGCTATCAGAACTGGCAATCGGACAGGATGCCGTCATAACAAGTGTCGAGACAAAGGATGTGCCGCTTCGCAAGCACATTCTGGAGATGGGGCTTACTCCCGGGGTGGAGGTTTCACTGCTCAAGTGCGCTCCTCTAGGGGATCCTGTTGAAATACAGCTTCGCGGCTACAATCTCACGCTGCGTAAAAGCGATGCCGAGAACATAAATATCTCCGGCGTGCATGAATCGGACGCTTCTGAGGATGAGGAAGTTGTCAGAAGACGTATAAACGAGACTATCCATCCGAATCTGGGCGAGGAGCAGCCGCTTGTGCGCGGCAGCAGGAGAAAGGCGGGCACACCTCTGTCTCTTGCGCTGGTCGGCAATCAGAACTGCGGAAAGACAACTCTTTTCAATCAGCTGACAGGTTCAAACCAGCATGTGGGAAACTTTCCCGGAGTGACGGTTGACCGCAAGGACGGTCAGATACGGGGCCATAAGGAAGTGACGGTGACCGATCTTCCGGGAATCTACTCCCTTGCTCCATACACTTCAGAAGAGATCGTCACCCGCGATTTCATCATCAAGAATCAGATTGACGGGATAATAAACATCGTTGATGCAACAAATATAGAGAGGAATCTCTACCTCACAACACAGCTCATGGAGCTGGACAAGCCGATGGTCATCGCGCTCAATATGATGGACGAGGTGAGGGAGAACGGCGGCACAATAGACATAAACGCACTTGAAAGTGCGCTCGGTGTTCCCGTTGTCCCCATTTCCGCCAGCAAGGGGGAAGGCATAGATGAGCTCGTCGAGCACATTATGACAGCCGCACTCAGCAGTCAGTTGCCGCGTCGTACCGATTTCTGCCTTGCTGACGGCAAGGACGGCGGAGCGGTGCACAGAGCCATCCATGCAATAATCCACCTGATCGAAGATCATGCTGCGGCAAGCGGCTATCCTGTACGCTTCGCAGCCACACAGATATGTCAGGACGATCATCTCGTGATTGAGGAGCTCAACCTTGAAGACAACGAGAAAGACATGATCGGTCATATACTGAAACAGATGGAGGATGAAGCACATACAGACCGCATGGCGGCCATTGTGGATATGAAGTTCACCTTCATAGAAACTCTCACACGTTATTCTGTCGTGCGGCCCAGGGAAAGCAGGGAGCAGATCAGGAGCCGTAAGATAGACAAGGTTCTTACGGGAAAGTATACGGCAATACCGTTTTTCGTCCTTGTCATGGGACTTTCCTTCTATCTCACATTCGGTCCTGTCGGCGGTTTCCTGTCGGATCTGCTTGCATATCTTATTGAGAAGCTCGGGGCTGTTGCCGGAGCTGCAATGACGGATTTCGGCGTTAATCCTGTCGTGGTCTCCCTTGTCATGGACGGAATATTCTCAGGTGTCGGCACTGTTCTTTCCTTCATGCCGTTCATTGTCGTGCTTTTCTTCTTCCTCTCCATACTGGAAGATTCAGGGTATATGGCACGTGTCGCGTTTGTCATGGACAGACTGCTGAGAAAACTCGGCCTGTCCGGCAGAAGTTTCGTTCCCATGCTTGTGGGCTTCGGCTGTTCTGTTCCTGCAATAATGTCGGCACGCACTCTTCCAAGTGAAAGGGACCGCAAGATGACAATACTGCTGGTGCCTTTCATGTCATGTTCGGCAAAAGTTCCGATTTATGCCCTCTTCAGTGCATATTTCTTTCCATCCTGTGCTGCTTTTGTCATGATAGGACTTTATTTCGGCGGCATAATAGTCGGAATAATTGCGGCTCTTATCCTCAACAGGACATTCTTCAAAGGTGATGCGGTACCGTTCGTAATGGAACTTCCGACATACAGGTTTCCGTCTTTCATTTCCGTTGTCCGCCTGATGTGGGACAAGGCGAAAGATTTCATCACGAGAGCATTCACGATAATATTCATCGCAACGCTCATTGTCTGGTTCCTTGAGAATTTCGATATAAGACTGAATGTCGTGAGCGACTCAAGCACATCGCTGCTTGCCCTGATCGGATCTTTCGTCGCACCGGTGTTCACCCCGCTGGGACTCAATGACTGGAGGATATCGACAAGCCTGTTCACCGGATTCATTGCAAAAGAGAATGTCGTGAGCTCGCTAACGATACTTCTTGCAGGGGAGAGCCTTTCGTCTCTCTTCAGCAGTCTGAGTGCGATAACCTTCCTCACATTCTGCCTGCTGTATACACCCTGCGTGGCTGCGATAAGCGCGGTGAAGAGGGAGCTTGGCGGCAAGATGGCACTCATCGTCGTGATCGCCCAGTGTGTCATCGCCTACCTTGCCGCACTGCTTGTGCATACAATCGGCCTGCTTTTCGTCTAGATCAGGCCGAACGTGCGGGCAATGTCCTCAACGCCGAGGATGGAGAACACTTCTTCCTTAACCATGTAGAAAACTTCATTGAAACGAGTCCTGAGCCTGTCGGCGGTGCTCATTGACTCAAAGTTCTGACTGGGCGTGTAGTCTTCACTTATGCTTGAGGCGCTGAACTGCCTGAATGACCATCTGGAAGGATCTGCCTCGCTTTCCACTATCTCCTCGATGTCATCAGGAAGAGCAGGATAGAAATCCAGCAGTGTGAGTTCCTCAACCTCATCCACTGAGCGGACATATGCAGTGATGTCTTCTTCCGGATCATCATTGGGGAGGATGAACCCGATTGCCTTTATATCAGGATCGGTGTAATCGAGGACAACCTTGTAGTACTGATGTGGCACCGCGACCTCATTTTCTCCTATCGTTTCAAACGGGCCGTCAGTAAGTACCGGCCCTGTCACCACATATACCTTCTCGTTATCGACAGCCATCTGGCGCACGATCGCCTCGAGATCGGCCCAGAGTCCCCTGTTGAGCGCTCCTGTCTGCGGCGACATGTTCGAAAGATAGAACGTGCCGCTCATTGCCTCTTCAGACCATTTGAAGTCGGCAGCCGGAGCCATGTGTCCCCTGTCGTAGCCGGAACCTCTGTAGTCGGCAAGAGTGGCAGAGCCTGTTCTGACAGCCTTGTCTTCCCTGAAGTTGTCCTCTCTCTCAGCATTGTCGGCAAGAACCTCATCCCTTGTAAGCTCATAGGCAACCCAGCTGGGCTGTTCTGCTTCTTCGTTGTAGCTCAGCGTATAGCCCAGGTGTTCTATTATCTGCTCGCCTTCAACAGGAGAGGGAAGTTCCAGACCTTCTATTTCTCCTCCGGCGGCAGAGAGCTTCATCTCGCTTTCACCCGGTGTGATGAGGCACAGGGCGAGGAAGATGAGGACAAGAAGAATGACCAGTATGATCAGACGCCGTGTGATATGTCTTTTTTTCTTTGTTTTCTTAGCCATTGCAATTTCCTTTCAAGAAGCTAAATGCAGAATACCGGATTTTGTAACACTTAAGATGCTTCTTCTTCAAGCACACTCTTGCTGGCTGTGAAATGTACGGAGGCTGTGATGATCAGCATCTCGAGTATCATGAGGGTGATGGGCGATATTCCGTTTTTCATGAAAAGCGGTGCGCTCTCATAGGCAGAGCCACGGTAGTTCACAACGCATGCTATGAACAGGTTGTTGATTATATGGATGCCGAGTGCTTCTTCTCCTCCGCCTGAGGCAAGAGTGATGAAGAGGAATGAAAAGCCGGAGATGAAGTAATACAGGAGCAGCATCAGGCGGCTTTCCCCAGTGCTGAATTCACTTCCTCCCAGATGCAGCAGGGCAAAAACAGCAGAGGAGAATGCACAGACAAGGATTTTCTTCGGCAAGGAGACATCATAGCTTTCATAACAGAATATCCTTGCAATGAGGGTGCGTGTCAGAAGTTCTTCTGACAGACACTGCAGCGGTATCAGGATCACTGCTGAAGTGAAGAACAGAATCCTATGAAACATTGTGTGTTCTTCATACTGTGCATTGCCTTCAAAAAGGGAGAAGATGATGAGCAGTGCAAGTGTCACCGCCATGCTGAGTGCACACGTTTTCCACCTGAATTTCCCTCTGTCCGTGAAAAGCGATAGCCATGATCTTTTCAAAAGAAGAGGGGACAGAATGATGATAGAGACCAGAATGATTATATGAGGTATATTGATGCATATGAACTGCGCATATGGTTCTCTGACTGCCGCAGTGATGAAAAAGACAGCATACGGTGTCAGGAGAATGTAAAAAAACAGGGAAATCAGTATAATCGTACATATGAGCAGTGTATGGACCATACTGACGATTGTAGCTGATTGAGGAAGTGTTTTGAAAGAGAGACTGTTTGAATTGCTTGATGATGAGAGAAATGTGCTTGTCGTTCCAACAGAACGGGCGGCACGTCATCTGCTTGTCTCCTATGCAATGGAGAGGAAGTGCGCTGTAGCATCTGAGAGCGTGATTTCCTTCGATACCTTCTCATCCCTTTTCCGTGAGGACACAGGTACAAAGACTCCTGCCGGTCAGATAAGCCGCTTCATATTCTCATCTCTTTTCCTGGCTGACAAGGCTGACAGGCTGTGCTATCTGTACAATCCCTCCTTCCCCTCATCCGGTGAACGCTTTGTCTCATTCCTTTCTTCTATCCTTCCTTCCCTCGGGGGCAGCGGCAGCGTGTTTTTCTCCGATGAGCGGCTTTACAGGGATATCATGCTGATAAAGGAAAGCTATGAAAGCTTTCTTGAAAGGCACTCTCTTTATGAGGACAGCTGGCTTGAAAGATCCCCTGATCTCTTCCGCGGTGACAGTACAAGGACGTACTGTCTTGTGAATCCTGAAGCGGAAGTCAATATGATGAGACTTCTTGATGCCATAGGCAGTGCTCCTTTCATAAGGAAAATCAGTGTAACGGATGCATCTGTCCATCCCCGTATCAGAGTGTATGAGAGTGAGAAGGCCGAGCTTGCCGCACTCTTTGACGAGCTGGAAAAGCTCAGGGATGAGGGGACTGCAATGCAAGAGATAATCCTTTCCTCTCCTGAAATCAGCCGGCTGAGGCCGTATCTTGAGATAGAAGGTGCAAGGCGCGGCATACCGCTGAGTTTTGAAAGGGATGAGGATCTTCTGAAGACCAGGGTCGGAGGCTATCTTGAAAGCATAAGGGAAATAATGTCAACGGCTTTTTCCTTCTCATCGCTTGAAAGACTTTTCATGAACAATTCACTTCCATGGAGACATGAGATAAAACTTCTCAACCGTTCACTCCTGAACACCATGGTTGATCTGTCAATCACGGGAGACATGGACGGCGGCATGCTTTCCCGGCTTTCCGGATGCGGGAACGGGGAACTGGCCGCCCATTACAGGAGATTCCGCTCGGCAGTGAGGGCTGTCACATCTGCAGGCGACGGGGACACTCTGGTTTCCTCCCTGCAGGTTATGGCCACATATCTTTTCGGGCCTGACCAGTTCCGCCTTGATGAGAAGGACAGGGACGTGTATTCATTCATCATGGACAGGCTGTCTGCATTCTCATCCCTTGCCGCAGAATGTTCCCTGAAGACGGATGGCCTTTTTTCAATTTTCATGAGCTCACTTGCAGGCATGACATACGTAAGCCGGAAGAGGAATGAAGGCATACGGGTGATGGCATACACCCATGATTACGATATGTATGTCCCATACCGCTTTGTCTTCGCACTCAGCGACGAGAACTGCCGCATGCAGAGTGCTGACTTTGATTTCCTCGGGGATTGCGAAGTAAGAGGACGCCATGTGTATGATGCAGGCAGCGCCCTGCTGAATGCATATGCCGTCTCTGCAGAGAATGTAGTTTTCTCATCAAGCCGCCAGACCTATGCCGGAAGATCATCGGTTCCATTCTTCTTCGCTCAGCAGGGTGCGGTTGATGAGAGTGCATACGATGAAGGGAAGGGATTCAGACGTATGGAAATAATGAGCTTTGTAAAGGGAAAGCGTTTCCTGCCTCTTGGAAGGGAGAAACTGTTTTCCGGCACTCTCTGTCATCCTTTGCCTCTTCCGTCAAAAGGCCTTTCATACTCATCCGTAAGCACGTATGCCATCTGTCCTTTCCGCAGTGCGATGAGCGTGATCTTCTCTCTTGAGGACAGGACATTCTCTCCATCTGACTTTGATGCGAGAAGGGCAGGCAGCCTTCTTCATGAATGCATAGAGTCTTTTCTGAGAAGACATGAGGGTGAGTACCTTCAGCATGATCTGCTTCCATCCTATGAAGATGAGATTGAAAAGCTGTTTGAAAAGCAGCTTGATGGGAGTCCTTTTGATTCATATACCCGCGGCTATCTCAAGGCTAATTACCTTGCAGGTCTTGTCAGTTTTCCATCAAAACTGATGAAGAAGACAGACGGCTCACTCAGAGCGTACAAAGTTGAGGAGACTGTGCGCACCAACACCCTGAACGGACGCATCGATGCCATCGTGTACAGCGGTGATGACATGATCCTCATTGACTTCAAGACACGCCGCACCCCGTCCTCAAAACGCTATCAGCTGCTGATGTACCGCATGATGGTTAATGAGATGGAAGGTCATGAGTGTGTCAGTGTCTCAAACCTTTATTACTACAAAATTGCGGACGGGACATTTGAGAATGAGGTCAGGACTTCTTCCCGCTCCCGCACTGCAGATGAGGTCATTGCGGAGATGAATGCCGACATAGATGCTGCCGGAAACGGCTACAGAGCCGGCATCTGGCAGTGCACT
This sequence comes from uncultured Spirochaetales bacterium, assembly GCA_949285145.1. GTDB lineage: Bacteria > Spirochaetota > Spirochaetia > Sphaerochaetales > Sphaerochaetaceae > Bullifex. Next base: position 14,847 of record CASDXQ010000015.1, read on the forward strand.
GATGATTATGACAACTGTCAGGGCTGTGCGTTCCGCTGTGTGTGCAGAAGGAGGTTTGCACTGCAATGACGGAAAGAGAAGAACGCTTTGCTGCCGCTGTGAGAAAAGCCGGCGGAAAGAACATGAATGCCGAACAGACTGCAGCGATAATGAGTGATGTGAACACAGTCGTATGCGCCGGAGCCGGAAGCGGCAAGACCACCGTGCTGTCACTGCGTTTCCTCCGCCTGCTTTTTGAGGGTAAGGCCAAAGCCGATGAGATCCTGACTCTCACATTCACGCGCAAGGCTGCCCTGGAGATGAGCGAGAGGATAAAAACTCTCGTGAACTCCTGCGGCGGTATATCGCAGGAGAACCGCGAGCTGCTTTCCCTTGCCTCCATTTCCACACTTGACTCGTTCAACTCTTCCATCGTCCGTCTGGATGCACCGCACTACGGTCTTGCCCGTGATTTTTCCGTTGAGGACAGTCTTGCCAGAGATGACAAGGTGCGACGTCTTGCGGCCGCTTTCATGGCCGATCCTGCAAACAGGAAGGAATGCCTTGCCCTCTCACGTATATTCAGTCCCGTCTCTCTGATCTCGTCCTTCTTTTCCCTCATCGATGAAAATGTCGTGATGTGCGGCACTTACGATGCTGATGCCATAACATCATGGCTGCGCTCCGATATCAGGAGGATTTATGACAAGCTCAAGGACAGGGCTCTGTCGCTGCTGTCCTTCATCGAAAGAGAAGGCAAGGAGAAGAACAGAGATGCCGCATCAAAGCTGATTGAATGCGTATCCTGCGACAAAGCGCCTGATGAGAGCGTGAAATTCAACAAGGCGGGAGAAAAGATGGCAGGAGAGGCGGTGGATGAATGGAGAAATGAGATGGCAGAACGCTATGAAGGACTGCGCTCATATCTTTTCTCGGACGGGGAGGATATCCTGCAGAGTGCGCTTTCCAGGTTCGCCTCCATGCTTATTGAAGAGAAAAGGAGAACATCCTCCCTTTCATTTGACGACATCTCCCATCTCGCCGTCGATATCCTGAAGAATAACGGAAATGTCAGGAATTACTTCAAGAACCGCTACAAGTACATCATGATTGATGAATTCCAGGACAATAACTCGCTGCAGAGAGACCTGCTTTTCCTTCTTTCAGAGAAGAAGGAGCTGTGCGCTCTTCACCGCATTCCTTCCGCTGACGAGCTTGAAAGAGAGAAGCTTTTCTTTGTAGGGGATGAGAAACAGAGCATTTACCGCTTCCGGGGAGCGGACGTATCCGTTTTCAGGAAGCTTCAGGATGAGATCACGCTGCACGGCGGAGCAAGCCTGAAGCTTTCGAAGAACTACAGAAGCACACCTGTCCTGATCAGTCATTTCAACAGCATATTCGAAAAAGTCTTCTCATCATCCGATGAAGATTACAAGGCCCGTTTCGAGGAGACTCTGCCCGGCAGGGACATTGACTCTTCCTCATCCATCGTGCTCCTGACTGCGGACAGGGACAGCATCGACACCTCTGAGAGAAGTGCGAATGAGACAGAGGCGGAAGCGGTTGCGGCCCTTATATACCGCATGCTCACCACGGATGATTTCCTCATCGACGGAAAGCGCCCCTGTGAAAGCGATATCGCACTGCTGTTCGCCAAGTCCAGCTATCAGGTGGCATATGAACTTGCCCTCAAGAAGAGGGGGATAAAGTATCAGGCGGGCATCAGCAAGTCCCTCATGCAGCAGGCTGTCTCTTCAGATTTCTACTCTCTGCTGCAGTATGCGCTCTATGAAGATGACAGGATCGCGCTTGCATCCCTGCTGCGCTCTCCTTTCGCACGTGTCAGCGACAGCGGCATTGCCCTGATACTCTGTGGCAGGAGCGTAGAGCTTGATGATGCTGACAGACAGAATTACGAGGCGTTTTCCGCCTTTATCGGGGATGTGAGGGAACGTCTTTTCACCTTCACCCTGCCTTTGCTCGTTTCCTATGTGTATTACGAAGGTGGTTATTATGCCTATCTCCAGATGGATGATAACCATAAGAGTTTCGAGGAGCATTATGAGTACCTTGTCTCATATGCCGTGAGCTATGAGAATGCAGGACTGTGCCTTACGGACTACCTTGCTTTCCTCCGTTCAAATCTCGGCAGCCGGGAGCGGCTTGATGAGGTAAGCGTGCTGCATGAGAAGAGGGAGGGCGTGCAGATCATGACTGTGCATTCTGCCAAGGGGCTTGAGTTTCCGATAGTGATCACGGCATCCGCGGCACTGAGGGACAATCCTGTTGAGGGTTCATTCGTGTTCTCTTATAAAGGCCGTCTCATCGCCACGGAGAACCGCGCTCTTGCCAGAGTGCTTGAAGAGGATGCGCGTGAGAGGGCGGAAGCGGAAAGCCGCCGTCTGCTGTATGTTGCGCTCACACGGGCTGAAAGGCATCTTGTTGTAAGCGGCACGTACAAGCGGAACAGGGAGGGAAGCCTTTCCTCTGTCAACGGATCTTTCTTCAATTCCTATCTTGAGGCTGCGGGCTTTGATGCTGAAAGCGGAAGTTGCTCTCTTGCCGGTATGAGGGTTCTTGACACATCAGAACTCGCATCATCGCAGTGCGTGAAAGCGATTGAGGATCATTCTCCTCTTTCACAGCTTGAAGAAGCCTCATTCTCTTATTCTGAGAAGCCTTTTGTCTCAATACCTCCGACCATAAGGCCGAGCGAAGGAGAAGATCTGAAGGATGAAGAGATCACAGTACTTGAGAGCTTTCCCTCCGATTCCCTTTATTCAGATGAAGAGGCATCGCTTTTCGGCACGGCTGTCCATGCTTATCTTGAGTGTGCGCTGAAGGGTATGGACACACAGAGTGTGTTCAATCGGGAATTCTTCTCATCCTCCGTTATAAGGAACGATCTTGTCTCAATGGCTGACAATTTCCTCTCATCTGATTTCTGCAGGAAAATAATGGAGTATGATTATGAATGCGAGTACCGTTTCTTCTCATACAGCAGCGATCATGATGCAGTATGGGAAGGTGTGATGGATCTTGTTGTGGATATGGGTGACAAGGTGCTCATTGTCGACTATAAGTCCGACCGTTTCAAATCGGAGAACAAGCACAAGGCCCAGATAATGACATACATCGAGTGTGCGGAGAAGCTTTTCCATAAACCCTGCTACGGAACGCTTTTCTATCTCAGGGAGAAGAGCAACTCAGTCATATGGGACAGAAACGGGAATGCAGTCGGAATCAGTCTGTGAAAACGAAAAGCCGCTGATGCTCTTTCGCATGAAGTACCGCTAGTGAGAGAATCCGGCTCCGTTTCCTTGCCGGATTCCCGTTTTTCATATGCATTACAGCTTTGTAATGTAGTCGTATGCTTTCTTTATGCCTTCAAGTCCTTTGCCGAAAAGATCGTCGCCGCAGCCGAAATTGAAACGCACGTATGCCTTATAATTTTCTCCGCCGAACCATGTGCCGTCATTCACGCAGATACCGCCTCTCTGTCCGAAGAAATGCGACATGAGGTAGTACTCTTCATAAAGCTCAGGATGCCTCTTCCTGTCTTCAATCACCTTGTCGAGGATTGCCGAACAGTCAATGAAAGCGATGAAGGACGCTTGCGGAAGGATGAAAGAAAGCAGAGGACAGTTTTCCTTTATGAAGGAAGCGGCTCTTTCCGCCTTGCGGGAAAGCTCTGCACACAGTGCCCTGTTGTATTCAAGACCGTCCCTGTAAGCTGCCTCTGCCATGACGGAAACACTGTAGCCGGGGCTGGTGAGGTAAAGTCTCTTCTGAAAGCGTTCATATACTTCCCTGTCACTTTTATGCGAGAAAGAGGCGAAGGCGCAGTGTTCGCCTGCAATATTGAAGCTCTTTGATGCAGCAGAGAAGGTTATGCATCTTGCCCCGATATCTTCATTTGCCCTGATGAGCGGGGTATGCGTGTAAGACGGGTAGGAAAGATCGCTGTGAATCTCGTCGCACAGTACTATCTGGCCTCTTTCCTTCGCTGAAGTCAGCACGCATTCAAGTTCGGCTTCAGTGAACACGATGCCTGTCGGGTTGTGGGGAGAGCAGAAAAGCACTGCGCTGCACTCTCTGCATGCCTCTGTGTATTTTGCGCAGTCGAATGAAAAGCCGTTTGGGCTCCTGTCGAGACGGAAGGGTACGATCACGCGGTGGTTGTTCTCTATCATGTCGATGAAAGGATGGTAGCTGGGGTAGACAAGCAGCACCTTGTCGCCTTCATGGGTGAAGAGATTCAGCGCAAGCGCGATTGCATGAAGCATGCCCTGTGCGAAGGCAACCTTTTCAGGATCAAGCACTGTGTTGTGCCTTTCCTTCATGAAAGAGATGAAAAGAGGTTTCAGATCCCCGCTTTCCCTGTAACCGATGACGCCTCTTTCAGCTTCCCTTATGAGACCGTTTTTTATTTCATCACTCACCGGAAGATCCATGTCGGCAACCCAGAAAGGAAGGGCATTCCTGCTGCCGCACATATCCTCAATGTTCTTTTCGGACCATTTCTCTGCCTTTGAACCAAGCCTGTTCACCGATTTTGTGAAATCAAAGCTCATATCCTGAACTCCTTTATTGCCTTTACGACTTCTTCCGCCTGCTTCCTGTCAACATTGAGGGAAGTGACGATCCTTATGTATCCCGCATCCTCAAGAGCGAGGATGCCTTTTGACCTGAAATAGCTGATCAGGGAAGCATTGTCTGCTCCATGCACCGAGAAGAAGACCATGTTGGTTCCGTAGCGTTCAATCTCCGCCCAGTCTGTCTCTTCAAGTGCCTCTTTGATCATGCGGGCATTCTCATGATCATCCGCAAGCCTTTCCACATTGTTCTCAAGAGCATAAAGGCCTGCTGCCGCCATGAAACCGATCTGCCTCATGCCGCCGCCAAGCAGCTTTCTCATTCTTCTTGCCTTCTCGATGAAAGATGCACTGCCGCACAGCAGGCTTCCCATCGGAGCTCCGAGCCCTTTGGAAAGACAGAAGGTGATGCTGTCGGTGTACTGTGCCCACTTTGAAAGCGGAATGCCGGTCTGGACAACCGCATTGAATATCCTGGCACCGTCCGTGTGGACATTCATGCCGTTCTTCTTTGCAAAGGCGTGAATGCTTTTCACACTTTCAAGAGGGTAGACGATGCCTGATGTCGTGTTCTCCACTTCAATAAGGGGTCTGTCCGCCATATCGTATGCGTACTCTCTTATGAAGCTGTCCAGGCCTGATGGGATAATCAGGCCTTCGCCTGTGCCCGGGACGATCATCGGCTGTGTGAGCCCGATTGATGAAAGCGCGCCGATTTCATGACATACGATGTGGCTCTGTGCGGCGCACAGGACCTCCGCACCGCGTCCTGCCTGGATGCTGATCGCAATGAGGTTTCCCATGCAGCCGGATGAAACGAAAAGGCAGGCTTCCTTTCCAGTGAGTTCACATCCTTTTTCCTCCAGCCTCCTGACTGTCGGATCTTCACCGTATACATCATCGCCGACTTCGGCCTTGTAAATCGCATCCCTCATCGCCTGAGATGGAAGGGTAAACGTATCCGAGCGTAAATCTATCATTTGTCTTTCTCCTTTTTCACACAATCAAGCAGGGTGAAGAAAGTGGGGAACGTAACTTCCGCAGCTTTCTCATCATCAATCGTGAGTCCTCCATCAATGACCAGTGAGAGCACTGCCATCGCCATTATTATCCTGTGGTCTCTGTATCCTGAAACGGTGATGCCTCCTTTCAGAGACCCCGGATGGATGATCATTCCATCCTCCTCCTCATCGACCTGAAGACCGAGCTTCCTGAGATTCTCACTCATGCATGCTATCCTGTCAGTTTCCTTTATGCGGGCATTCTTCACGTTGGTCAGATGGAGGGGACTGTCCGTGAGCGCACCCAGAATTGAGAGGGATGGAAGACTGTCCGGCATGGCATTGATGTCGAATGTTCCGCCTTTGAGCCGTGACGGCCCTGTCACTGTGATCGCATCTTCACTGTGCGACACCGTGCATCCCATCGCGCTGAGGATGTCTAGCACGCCTTTGTCTCCCTGACTGTCACTCATGTCGAGCCCCCTGAGAGTCAGTGTGCATCCTGTGAGAGCGGCTGCGGTGAAAAAGAACGATGCGGATGAGAAATCGCCTGTTATGGTTTCGTCAAATGGCGTGTAATGCTGTCTTCCCTCAACTTCAAGATGCTGGAGATCACTGCTTATCCTGTATTTTATCTTCTGCCTGTCCAGCCAGGAAAGCGTCATCGAGACGTATGGCTTCTCGTAAAGCAGGGGAACATCGACCACGCTGTCTTCATCTGCCAGAGGAAGGGAAAGCAGCAGGGATGAAAGATACTGGCTTGTGCGGCATTCGATGCTTGTCCTTCCTCCCCTCAGATGCCCCGTGATCTGTACCGGAGGAGTTCCTTCAGCAGTGCATGATGCAGTCATCCCGAGATCATTGTAGGCATCGGCAAGAGGTTTAACTGGCCTTCTTCTCAGCTGCCCGTCTCCTGTGAGGATGATCTTCCTGAATGGAAGGGTTCCAAGCAGTCCGTACAGGAGATACGCCGTTGTGCCGCTGTTGCCGCAGTCAAGGTTTATTTCATCATTCTCAGTGAGGGTGATGGAAGAAGAATCGACATGAAGGGAGTTGTTCCGGTATTCAATTGATGCACCGAGTGTTTCAAGAACGCTGATGCAGCTTTGTGTGTCCGCACTTATAAGAGGATTGCGGATGATGGATCTGCCGTGAGAAAAAAATGCAATCAGAAGAGCCCTTATCGTCTGGCTCTTGCTGGAGGGAATCCATACCTCCCCGCTTATGGATGATGGATGAAGAGTTATCATAAAAAAGATAATACCCGCTCTTTAGTGAGTTTTTCCATAGGTTTTCAGGTTAATCTGAGCTTTTCTTCACCTGCTTTCCCGACTCCCGGATTTATCCTGAGCTGCGAGCCGAAATCCCTTCCGCCGTCCCTTGCACTCTGTGCATAGCGGTGCGATGTCTTCCTTTTCACAAGCCTTGTGCTGCTGAATACGAAATCCCTTACGATCCTTTCATTCTCATCCCTTCTGAGGACAAGTGCCTTTTCTGCGCTCTTTCCGGCACGGCTTGAATTCTCAAAGCGGCTTTTCAGGGCTTCGTACACACCGAGGTAGAAACTGTTGCTGCCGGTCACTCCGTAATAAAGGGAGGGGTTCTTTCTGCGTCTTTTCACAAGTTCCTTTCTCACCGCACCCTCCAGCACGTCTGCAAGATACGATGTGACTTCAAGCTCATCTTTCGAACCATATGCCCTGAGCGAGGTTGAGCTGCCGGAGCGGACCTGTACGATGAAGGCTCCGGTCTGCATTGCGGCAAGACGTGCGATGATCTGACAGGGGTAGCTGATCCTCGATGCGGATGTGAAGAGGTCGGTGCAGTAAATGCATTCCTCTTCTTTTTCTTCTTCTTCGTCTATCGCATATGATGCCATGAGCTGGCGGACTTTCTTCAGCGCACTCTGGCTTTCAGCTTCAAAGGGAGAGGATGAGAGCGCCTTCAGCTTCCTGACTTTCTCAAGCACGCTCCCCCGTGTCCTTAGCCTGACATGTGCCCTGCTGTATTGCGCCTGTGCACCAAGAAGCGCACACATTTTCCTGAAATCCTCATCATGGGAAAGACTGCCGCATTTCACGAAGGTGAGGAAATGGGCGCATTCATGCAGTGCGATCTGAAGAATTTCGTCATATGAACACAGCAGAAGTTCCTCACTGAGGAAGATGCACATTGACTCAGACGAGAAGAGTCCCAGCTGCTTTTCATCAAGCGGGGCGAAGAAAAGAGGAGGGCACTTTTCGCTGAATCCTTTCTCCGTCAGGAGTGATGAAATGTCTGCCGCGAGCTTTGAGGCGGTGTCATTTGCTTTCCTGCTGTATCTCAGTATGCTTCTGTCCATCGTCCGCTATTCTCTCATTTTCCTCCCTTCGTTTCCATACCTTCTTCAAGTGTGACAGCATCCTATGGCGCTGAAAGCGCAAATCCGCTAATATTCTCATCAGCTATGAAAAAGATATATGTGGAAAGTCTTGGATGTGCCAAGAATCAGGTGGACAGCGAGATCCTTCTCTCTCTTGCCCGGAAGAAAGGATATGAGAAAACGGACAGCGCACAGGACGCGCATGTCGTTGTGATCAATACCTGCGGTTTCATTGAAAGTGCGAAGAAGGAAGCCATCGACACCTTCTTCGCCTTCCGCAATGCGCTTCCTGAAGCGAAAATCGTGCTTGCAGGCTGTCTGGCCGAGCGCTACTTTGATGAACTTGAACTTCCCGAAGCGGATGCACTCTTCGGCAACCATGATCTTTCCTTTTTTCCTGAACTTCTTGATAAGCTGGAAAATGCAGGGAACGGTGAGCAGGTGAGGCTCCGTCCTGAAACGGACAGGACAAAGAGCGAGTGTGAAAGAACACAGTTCCTTTCCAGAAAAGGTTCTGTGTACCTCAAGATAAGCGAAGGGTGCAACCACAGGTGCAATTACTGCGCCATCCCGCTTATAAGGGGGCCTCTTGTCTCCCGCAGCAGGGAGGATATAATCAATGAGGCCAGATATCTCATTGAAAGAGGATATTACGAGATAAATATTGTCGCACAGGATCTGGGAGCATGGGGAAGCGATCTTTACGGGGATGGGGATCACTTCACTTCCCTGATGAAAGATCTTGCCTCGCTTGATGGCGATTTCGTCCTTCGCATGCTTTACATCCATCCGGATACATTCCCTGTGGATCTCATTCAGACTGTGAAGGAGAACAGAAAGATACTTCCTTATTTCGACATCCCGTTCCAGCACAGCTGGCCGGCTGTGCTTCGCGGCATGAAAAGAAGCGGGGACAGAGAGACCTATGTCGGCCTTGTCCGGAAGATAAGAGAGGCGCTGCCGGATGCCGTGATCAGGACGACTCTTATGCTCGGTTTCCCCGGTGAGGATGAGGAAGCCTTCGAAGATCTTGTGAAATTCGTGAAGGAAGCCGAGTTCGACTGGATGGGCTCCTTCCTTTATTCACGTGAGGAGGATACCCCGGCATATTCAATGCGCGGAGAAAGGGAGCATAAGAAGGCACACAAGCAGGCCGCACTCTGGCAGAAGGAACTTGAGAATGTGCAGAGTGAGATAACAAGCCGCCGCCTTGAGCGTTTTGCCGGAGGCACATATACCGCCCTTGTCGAGGAACCCATACAGGGGGAAGATCTTGCGATTGCGAGAATATATTCTCAGGCTCCCGATGTTGACGGCCTCACCGTGATAATGGGAGAAGGACTGAAGGAGGGAGACGTCGTCCGTGTGGGCATCAGGGCGGTGCGCGGTCTTGATCTGGAGGCTGTGCTGATCAATGAGTGAAGATTACCTTGCCTCTCTCAACGGCCCCCAGAAGGAAGCCGTACTTGACTGTGACCACACTCTTCTCGTCCTTGCCGGAGCGGGAAGCGGAAAGACCAGGGTCATCACGACTAAGATAGTCTATGCGATACAGGCCCTCGGACTCAGACCATGGCAGATTCTTGCGGTCACGTTCACAAACAAGGCCGCAAACGAGATGAGAAGCCGCGTGGAGTCCATGCTCGGTCCTGAGTATGATATTTCATCCCTTGAGATCAAGACATTCCATTCCTACGGAGCATCCCTTCTTCATAAATACGGCAGCGCCGTAGGACTTGCATCAGGTTTCAGCATCTACGATGATGCCGACAGCCTTTCCCTGCTGCAGAACCTGTATCCGGATGAGAACAGGAATACTCTGAAGGAATGTGCGAGGATAATATCGAAGGTGAAGGACAGAGGCTATGGCCCTGAATCAAAGGAAATTTCCTTTTATGAAAATCAGGTGGCGAATTTCCGCATACGCTTCAGGGAGTATGAACACAGCATGAGGACGAACCAGTGCGTGGACTTTGCGGATCTCATACTCAGGAGCAATGAGCTGCTTGAAGACAATCCTGATATAAGGGATCACCTGCATAAGCGCTACCGTCTCATCCTTGTCGATGAGTATCAGGATTCGAACGGAGGCCAGTTCAGGCTTCTGAGGAATCTTGCGGGAGAGCATACCCAGCTCGTGGTTGTGGGTGATGATGACCAGAGCATCTACCGCTTCCGCGGCGCGGAAATCGAGAACATCCTTAACTTCAGCAAGATCTATCCCGGCACCCGTGTGATAAAGCTTGAGGAGAACTACCGCTCGACAAAAAGCATAATCCGTCTTGCAGGGGATGTCATCAGACGCAACAAAGGCCGCCATGAGAAGACGCTCTTCACAAACAACGAGGAAGGTTCAAAGCCTGTGGTGCTCACATGTTATGATGCCGCAGGAGAAGCCAGAAAGGCTGTCGGGATAATAAGCCGTGATCTGGGAGAAATGGATACGGCCGTGCTTTTCAGGACCAATGCACAGTCACTTGCTTTCGAACTCGCACTTACCGAGGAAGGCATAAAATACCAGACGGTGGGAACCCTGAAGTTCTTCGAACGTGAGGAGGTCAAAGACATACTTGCCCTGTTCCGGCTTTTCATAAATCCCCGTGATGTCATCTCGTTCTCCCGTGTGATCAACAAGCCGGTGAGGGGAATCGGAAAGGCTTCTATACAGAAGATCATCTCTGTGAATCCGCATGTCATTGATGCAATGGATGAAATCCTCAAGGGAGGAAGTCTTCCTGCAAAGGCAAAGACAGGTGTCATCCAGTTCATGGATGCATACAGCAGTGCGTCAAAGCTGCTTGACGGTAATGAGAACCTTGTAGAGTTCGGAAAGACAGTTGTGAAAAGCTTCGGCATTTACGATCTTTATGACAGTGAAAGCGACAGGAACATAAGGGAAGGCAAGATGCAGAACATCGAAACACTCATCAGCCAGCTTGCCCATTACGAAGCTTCCTATGCGGGCCTTTCTTCTTTCCTTGATTCCATCACGCTTGACTCATCTTCCCTGCCGGGAGAGGATAACCGCATCTCTTCTGACAAGAATGTGATAAAGCTCATCACCATGCACAACACCAAAGGTCTTGAGTTTGACCGCGTCTTCGTCACGGGACTTGAGGATTCCATCATACCGGGAAACCGCAGCGGACAGAGCGACAAGGACATTGAGGAGGAAAGACGTATCTTCTATGTTGCCATCACCCGTGCGAAGAAGGAACTTTATTTAAGCTGGGCAACCCGCAGGATGCTGTGGGGCCGTTATGAGGATCAGGAACCCTCCCGTTTCCTCCGGGCTGTGAATGAGGATCTTTACACCGGAACACTTGAAACGCCGAAGATTGTAAGAACTTCCCCCTCAAGTTACGTCAACCGTTACAGCTACACGCCGCGCTATTCGAATATGTACAGGGAAGGAAACAGTGAAGAAAATACTTCCTCAGTCTTTGCCGAACCCTGGACAAAGCCTGTGGAAAGGGTGAAGAATGACACTGTCTTCTCTCTTGACGACAGGGTCCATTCTCCCGATTACGGGGACGGTACTGTTGTCTCCTGCGAGAGAAAGAATGAGAAGACAATAATAAGGGTGTCATACGACAACGGCCGCAAGGCCGTGTACAACACTGCTTTCTGCAATCTGAAAAAGATCTGATGTAAAAGTTAATTTCATTGCAGCAAAGCACTAGACAAGGGGATGGAAAAAAGTCTATTCTCTTAGACGCTGTTCTCTTATGGGAAAAGCATGTCAGCTCTCTTGGATGCAGGACATGTCCTGCTTCTGCGGAGGATTCCTCCGGGGTCGAAAGAAAGGGCAGATGTGACGGAGAAGCCTTCCCACACTCCGCATGTTTCCCTCTCTTCCCGTGTGGAAAGGTGAGCCTCTTTGCCGGTGGAGAGCTGAAGAAAACTGAAGAATAAGGAAAAATGGTATGAAAACTATTTTTGTAAAGCCGCAGTCAGTTGAGAAGAAATGGTATCTCATTGACGCTGAAGGTAAGAATCTGGGACGCGTTGCAGTTGCAGCAGCCAGAATTCTCAGAGGCAAGAACAAGCCTGAATATGTTCCTCACCAGGACATGGGTGACTACGTGATCATCATCAATGCTGCCAAGGCTACAGTTACCGGCAACAAGGTTGTTGATAAGAAGTACTACCGCCATTCAATGTTCCCGGGCGGACTCACAACGGAAAGCTACGGTGAAGTGATCGAAAGAAAGCCGACATTCCCGATGGAGCACGCTGTAAAGGGCATGCTTCCCCACGGAAAGCTCGGAAGGGCATTATTCACCAATCTCAAGGTCTATGCCGGTGCAGAGCATCCTCATATGGCACAGAAGCCGATCGTTGTTGAACTTTAAGGAGCAGGAAAATGGCTAAGAAAGCAGTAGAAAAGAAAGAAATAGTTAATCTCGGACACGGTGTAGGCCGCCGCAAGACTGCTGTCGCCCGTGTTTACCTCAGAGAAGGCAACGGCAAGATCACTGTAAACGGCAAGAGCCTCGAAGATTACTTCGTGGATGCGATTTCTGTTTTCACAGTTAAGCAGCCGCTCGTCGTCACAGAGACAACAGACAAGTACGATATCCTCATCAACGTATGCGGAGGCGGTATCAAGGGACAGGCAGGTGCCTGCCGTCACGGTATCGCACGCGCACTTTGCGATGAGAACAACGAAGCTTACAGAAAGGCTCTCCATGCAGCCGGCTTCATGACCCGCGACCCGAGAATGGTCGAGAGAAAGAAGTACGGTCGCCGTGGTGCACGCCGCCGCTTCCAGTTCTCAAAGAGATAACTTCTCGATGGAATTATCAACAAACTTGTTCAAGGCCGCCTTTTCCGGGCGGTCTTCGTTTATTCTGCTGATACAGAGGAAAACAATTCTGCATAATCTCTCAAAGTTAGCTGCTGTGGCAATAGCGAAAGGAATGACTGAAAACTTTTGACACTCTTCAGGATGAGACATAGAATTTGACCGATTTCAAGAGGTAACTGTTGTGACTCATAACACCAAGGAAATCAAGATGAAAGACAATCTGATTGTCGAGGCAGTATTCTTCTGCGGGGTTGTGAAAGATTTTGGTGTCTCGCTGGTGTTCGAAAAGCATCCAGAGTACAAGGTCCTGAAAGAGGATAATAACTTGTGGCAAAATGCTGAACTGCTACCTCAGGGGAGCGGGGTCTACATCAATGATGAAATGGATCTCACTGCTGAGGAAATCTGGAAATACGGAAAAACAGTCGACAAAGTTCCGGTCGAAGCGAAATATGAGATTGCCTGTGCCATATCTTCCGCAAGGGAGGAGAAGGGGCTCAGTCAGAAACAGCTTTCCCTGCTTTCTGGTGTCACTCAATGTGACATTTCAAGAATTGAAGGCGCTGCTACAAATCCTACGATGGAAACACTGTGCAGAATATGCAAAGTGCTGGGGCTTGAGCTGAGTGACGTGAAAATCTAAAACCAGTTGCATAATATATTGTAATACAAAACTTTATAAGTTCAGGATATGTCTTTGTCAGTCAACTCGGATAAATACAGGATAAAAACAGACTTTTAGTAATCCTCCTGTAATACCGGCATAGACTTCATCAATCATCTCATCCTGAATGATACCGTTCTTCACGCATGTATCAGGAACAGATGAGATGACTGCAAACTGCTTGAGGACAGATTGAACTTACCCATGACTGCAACAGTGGCTTGCAGAGATGATGATGTTCTCATCCTTCCTCTGACTGCTTTGAAGACTGAGTTCCAGTAATTTTCCATTTCTGGTATGATCATCTGCCATGACTGCATACGATAAAGCGCTATACTATCTTTCAATAAGGGAACACTGCAGAAAGGAACTTGAAACCAAACTCAGGGCAAAAGGATACAATGCCGGTGAGATTGAAGCGGCACTGGACAGACTTGAAGAAGAGAACTTCCTCTCTGATGCCCGCTATGCGGAAGTCTTCATACGCTCAAGGCTGAGAAAGAACCCGGAAGGAAGGGAAATAATAATCATGCGCCTTATTGAGAAGGGTGTTTCTCCCTCTCTTGCAAGAAATTCTGTCACTTCATATTTTGAAGAAAACAGCACGGAAATTGAAGCAATATATTCATCTCTCCGTGCCAGGGCTGTATCACAGAAGGGTGAAGAGAAGGCCAGAGCCTATCTCTTCAGAAAAGGAATAAGATTCAGGGATTGACGGAGGTGAAGGCGAAAGCCGTCACATCGAAAAGTCCTGAATCCGTGATCTTCAGTGCCGGTATGACAGGAAGCGCCATGAATGAAAGAGTCATGAAGGGATCAATGTTCCTGTTCACACCGAGCTTTTCGTATGCGATCTCATGCATTTCCCTGAGGGTGTCGTAAACCACCTGTGCGCTTTCATCAGTCATCAGGCCGGCTATTTCCAGAGGATGTGTCATAAGCACTTTACCCTTCTGGATAATGGTGACACCGCCACCCGTGCTTATAAGCTCATTCACCGCCCTCTCCATATCTTCATCACTGGTTCCGACAACTATGATGTTGTGGGAGTCATGCGAGATTGAGGTTGCAACGGCTCCGCTTTTCATTCCGTAGCCTTCTATAAGCCCGAGCCCGACATTGCCTGTACCCTTATGGCGTTCAACCGATGCGATCTTGAGTATGTCCGTCTTCTCATCGCGTGTGAAATTTCCTTTTTCATCCCTTGAGACTTTCCTTATGCAGTTCTCTGTCACAACCGAGCCGGGGATGATCTTTATGACACGTGCCTCATCTCCTTCAAGAGGCAGGACAAGGCGCTGCGATGAGAAGTTTTTCACATTCATCATTCCTGAAACCTTCTCAGGTTTTATGTGAGAGGAGGGAGAGAGTATCTTTCCGCCTTTTGCAGTGAGCTTTCCAGATACAAAGACTTCATCGGGAACTATCTTCTCAAGACTGTCGCAGATGAAGAAATCGGCCTTGAGACCCGGGGCGATGGCGCCTCTGTCTCGCAGGTCATAGCAGAGTGCAGCATTCAGCGTTGCCGCGCTGAGTGCCTTTTCCGCTTTCAGCCCGGCTCCGATGGCAAGGTTCACTCCGTTGGATATGTGACCTTCATCAATGATAGTCTCACACTGGCAGTCATCCGTACAGAACATGATGCGTGAGAGATTGTCGTCATTGACGCCGGGAAGCAGGTCAAGGACGTTCTTGCATGCGGTTCCCTGCCTGAGCGCGACATACATTCCCCTTCTCACCCTGTCTCTGAGTTCCTCAGGCGTTGAGCATTCATGATCTGTCTTTATCCTGCATGCGCTGTATGCATCAAGATCCCTGTCCTTCACATCAGGGGCGTGTCCGTCAATGAACTTGCCGCGTGAGTAGGCACACTCAAGCTTGTCGAGCACGAAGTCGAGACCGGCAGCGATTCCCGGGTAGTTCATCATTTCTCCCAGTCCGAGGATTCTCTCGTCGTCAATCATCGTGTCTATGTCAGAAGCAAGAAGCACGGCACCTGCATGTTCGCTGTCCGTTGCAGGAACGCAGGATGGGAACATATAGTAGACACTCAGCGGCAGGTCAGCACTTGCCATTAGCATGTAGCGCATGGCATCCAGTCCTGCGACATTGCATATCTCATGCGGATCGGCAATGACTGTCGTCGTGCCTTTT
Organism: uncultured Spirochaetales bacterium; assembly: GCA_949285145.1. Classification (GTDB taxonomy): domain Bacteria; phylum Spirochaetota; class Spirochaetia; order Sphaerochaetales; family Sphaerochaetaceae; genus Bullifex. The sequence continues at coordinate 30,412 of CASDXQ010000015.1, forward strand.
GGAATGATGAGATCGGAAAATGCGGCAGGCGAGAGGTGGGAGGATTCAATATGGCAGTGAGCATCGATAAAGCCGGGCACGACATAGCGGCCGCCTGCATCGATCACTTCATCCGCCTCTATCTCGTCAGAGAATGATGCGAAGTGCCCGTCTATTACTGAAATTGAACCTTCAAATACGGTTTTGCTGAATACATCCACAATCCGGCAGTTTCTGATCAGAAGATCTGCCTTCTTTCTTTTCTCACATACGTCAATAAGAGTTTTTGCAAGAGTCCTATCCATAAATTTTCTCCTGTTGTCTAAATATTAACACCAAAAGGGAAGGCGGGGTGAAAAAGATGGAAAGAGAATGTGACGTAAGACTGAAATGCCGGCATTGTGCACAAAAATGCTGAAAAATGTCCGCATATGCTGTTGTCTGAAATTCAGCACTGCGTGGTGCGATGTGTATGTGATGCATTGAGATTATGATGAATATTAACAAGGAATGGTTATTCGCTTCAGGTCCTGTAAATTCACTTTCGGCAATGATTTTCATTTTTTTTCTTGCGCCTTTCATATTCCTACCTTAGAATTTAATCAGCAACACAATGCAACATTTGACCTGGAAACAGGAGGCCGGGTTAAAAGATGTGTTCAGAAAAACAAGGAGGAAAACAGATGAAGGATTTTTTCTGTTTAAAAGAAAAGAACACCTCGGTAAGGACTGAAATATTCGCCGGTCTTACCACGTTCTTCACAATGGCCTACATTATTTTCGTAAACCCGAACATGCTGGCTGAAACCGGAATGAGCTGGGATGGTGTATTTGTGGCAACCTGTCTTGCAGCAGCGGTCGGTACACTTATAATGGCACTGTTTGCAAATGTCCCATATGCTGTTGCTCCTGGAATGGGACTGAATGCACTTTTCACCTATACAGTGTGTCTCGCCGGCGGCTTCGTATGGCAGGAAGCGCTCGCAATGGTTTTCATCTGCGGTCTGATCAATATCGTCATCACTGTCACGAAGCTGAGAAAGTCAATTGTGAAGTCGATTCCTGAAGGACTTCAGAATGCCATCGGCGGTGCTATCGGTCTCTTCATCGCATACCTCGGTCTCAACAATGCCGGCCTCATTTCTTTCACCGGTGCATACCCGAGCGTCACACCCGGCATGCAGCCTTTCAATGCACCACATCTCGTGCTTGCGGTAATCGGCCTGCTCATCATCGTCATTTTGATGACACTTAACATCAAGGGCGCGATCCTCATCGGCATCGTCGCGACAACAATCATCGGCATTCCGTTCGGCGTAACAGTGATTCCTGAGTCCATCTTCTCATCATCCCACACCGTACAGGGATTCAGGGATGTGGCGTTCAGCTTCTTCGGCAGCCCGGGATTCGGATCTCTCTTCTCCGATCCGTCCAAGATCGCATTCGTCATAGTGACCATCTTCTCAATGAGCCTTTCAGATACATTCGATTCCATCGGAACCTTCATCGGAACCGGCAGGAAGAGCGGTATCTTCGATGCTGAAGACGAGAAGGCACTTGAAGGCTCCGGTTTCAAGAGCCGTCTTGACAAGGCTCTGGTTGCAGACAGCTTCGCGACAAGCATCGGCGCACTGCTGGGTACAAGCAACGCAACCACATACGTCGAAAGCTCAGCCGGTATCGCAGCAGGCGGACGCACAGGTCTCACATCACTCACGACAGCCATCATGTTCCTCATCTGCCTGCCGTTTGCAGGTCTCATCGGAATGGTTCCCTCCGCAGCCACATCTCCGGCTCTCATCGTTGTCGGTATCCTGATGGTCGAGCCTTTCGGCAAGATCAACTGGAAGGACTTCAGCGAGGCGGTTCCCGCATTCTTCACCGTTGCCATCATGAGCTTCACCTACGGAATCACAAACGGTATCGCAGCCGGATTCATCATGTACTGCATTACGAAGATCTGTACGAAGAAGGCAAGGGAAATCCACCCGATCATCGCAGGTGCGACAATTCTCTTCATCATCGACTTCATTCTCAAGGCAACAGCCTGAGAAAGACTTTTACAACAGTTCTGCAGGCCGCCTCAGACAGGCGGCCTGTATATTGTTTCAGGCGTATTCATGAATTTAAGGTAATTTATACAGTGTGCTGCAATGCTTTGTCTTGACAAAGGCAGGTGTGAAGGGCACACTTTATTCTGAACGAATCTTATTTCAAGGAGACAATGAATACTATGAGTATTATTGAACAAATCGTTGCAAGAGAAATTCTTGACTCACGCGGAAATCCGACAGTTGAAGTAGATGTCACACTCGAGGACGGTTCTTTCGGCCGTGCAGCAGTGCCAAGCGGTGCTTCTACAGGTGTGCACGAAGCTGTAGAGCTCAGGGACGGCGACAAGAAGCGCTATATGGGCAAGGGTGTCCTCAAGGCAGTTGATAACGTTAATGATATTATCGCACCGGCTATCGAAGGCATGGATGCACTTGACCAGGTTGCAGTTGACAGGGCAATGATCGAGCTCGACGGAACACCGAACAAGGGCAAGCTCGGCGCAAACGCAATTCTTGCTGTTTCAATGGCAGTTGCACACGCTGCTGCAGACTACCTCGGTCTTCCTCTCTTCAAGTATCTTGGTTCATACCATTCATGCATCCTTCCCGTTCCCATGGCAAATATCCTCAACGGCGGAGCACACTCAGACAACAAGGTTGACTTCCAGGAGTTCATGGTAATGCCTATCGGTGCATCAAGCATGAAGGAAGCCATCAGAATGACAGCTGAAGTATTCCACAACCTCAAGTCAGTTCTCAAGGCAAAGGGATACAACACAGCAGTAGGCGATGAAGGCGGTTTCGCACCAGACCTCCAGTCCAACGAGGAAGCTCTTGAGGTTATCATGGAAGCCATCAAGAAGGCCGGCTACACAGCAGGAAGAGACGGCGACTTCATGATCGCTCTCGATCCGGCTTCATCAGAACTCTATGACGAAGAGACAAAGACATACGAGCTCAAGTGGACAACACACGAGAAGCTCACATCTTCTCAGATGGTCGACCTCTGGGAGAGCTGGGTCAACAAGTATCCTATCATCTCAATTGAAGACGGCATGGCTGAGGATGACTGGGAAGGCTGGAAGATGCTCACAGACAGGATCGGCGACAGAGTCCAGCTCGTCGGCGACGACCTCTTCGTCACCAACACACAGCGCCTTAAGATGGGTCTTGAGAAGGGTGTTGCAAACTCAATCCTCATCAAGGTCAACCAGATCGGTACTCTCACAGAGACTTTCGAAGCTATCGACCTTGCCAAGAGAAACGGCTATACAGCTATCGTTTCACACCGCTCAGGTGAGACAGAGGACTGCACAATCGCTGACCTCGTAGTCGCTCTTGAGACAGGCGAGATCAAGACAGGTTCAATGAGCCGCTCAGATCGTCTTGCAAAGTACAACCAGCTTATCAGAATCGAGGAGATGCTCGGCGACACAGCAAAGTATGCAGGCCGCGACGCATTCAGAGTTCTCTGAGAGTAAGTTTTAAAATGAAGCGGGGCAGGGCGTAAGTCCTGCCTTTTTTAATCTCTTTTCCTCCTTTCTGCACCTTTTACTGCACTTCGATATTAACGGGTTGCAGCAGGCAGCATCCTGCCGTTATTCCGGTAAATCACATTTAAAGCAGATCAGATGTTAAAATTTCTGTAAAAAAGCAGAAGAAATTTTTCCGTATTCCTGAACAAAACAGAATGTTTTTGTCTGTTATCTTTTAAAAAAAAGCAAAAAACAATGACTAAAAGTGAATAAAATTGTCTTAAAGTATAGTTTTTAACAGTTTTTTCAACTTTTATACTATTTTTGTTGAATATATGTGTAACTTTTGTACGGTTTGTGAATTTATCTTGACAGTTGCGGTCACTGATTTTAAAATTGTGATCGAAATAACTTAAAAAAGGGGATTATTTGGTTCTTGTGAATCTAACCCGAATTTTTTGGAGGAATTATGAAAAAAACCATTGCAATACTTTTAGTTGCAATTCTCGCAGTCGGTTCTGCATTTGCTGCCCTCACAGGTAGTGCACAGGTAGGATTTGGCGCTAACTTTGACAACAATCAGTATGGTTTCATCGACAACAGCAGCAGTGTGGATGTGAATTTCGTACTTGCCACCGATTCCGGTGAAGCAGCAGGCGAAGGCGACATCTATGCATCTATCAAGGGTTCTCTGACACTTGAGGTTTTCACAGCAGATGATGCAACATCCGATAATAAAAAAGATGGAACAATTAATATTGTTGGTGATTGGGGTGATACATATTTTGTTGGTCTCGGTGCTTCTGTTGATGAAGCAACAGTTGGCGGTGAGAACTGGCATGTAAGCCTTCTCGGTGTACCAGACGGCCCTGATTTCGCAAAGTCCGCAATCGACACATATGATGATGCAACAAAGAAGTATGATATTGTTGTTGATTCAGACGGCACAACAAAGAATGCGACATGGGCTCTTCCCTATGTGAAGGCTCCTGGTGTTGAAGTCGGAATCTATGATTACGTCATAGGTGCTGGTTTCAAAGCTGAAGCCGGAGATGATCCAGAGCTCAATTTCTTCAAGAACTATGGCGCCACACTCTATGTTGCAACACCGGAGTACGACTTTGATGGACTTACCCTCCAGGTAGCAGGAGCATGGTCAGCAACAAATTATTCAGGAAAAAACACATCATTTACAAACAAGGATGACGGAAAGCCATACAATGCAGTAGGCGGATCACTGAAGCTCGGTTTTGCCAACGATACTCTCTCTGCAAGTGTTGCTGCTGATCTTGGCTACGACATTCAGAATGAAAAATTCGGTGCTGATGTTGCAGCCAACTTCACATATGACTTTGTGACAGTTGACGCTTACTATGGAACTAATCCAACCACAGGTACTGGGTCAAAAACAACAAAGGATCTTCTTTCTGCACAGGTCGTGACAGATCTCAACAGCTTTGAAGTTCCTGTAAAGCTCACAGTTACAGGCAAGGATCTTGTTAATGATCAGGAT
>CASDXQ010000016.1 GCA_949285145.1 uncultured Spirochaetales bacterium
CTGAAGAGGAAACTGCAGGAATCAAAGGCAGTAGGCCTGATGCCGTCAGCACTGCCGGGCAGTTACAAGCCGGTGCCCTTCTGGGCGGCGGTAGTTGACAAGGCACTTTCTGAAAGAGGTTTCTGGTTTGAAAAAAGACAGTACAGAGCGCATGTGACGCTTGCCAGACGGGTGATCACGGCAGGGAGATGCGGAGCAACAGATCCGTTTAAAACGACTGTTTCTTCCTTTTCTCTCATGCTGTCAGAGCGTTCCGGAAAGTCGATGGTCTATACAAATGTCCATACTGTAAACAGTTGCAAAAATAAATAAACATTTTCGAAAAAATTGTAAAAAATATTTGCACCCTTTGGGAAAGCGTGCGATAATGTTCCTATCAGGAACAGAGATTGTTTTGTGTTGTGACTTCTGTTCTGACTGCAGACCCAGTGTTTGGGACTAAGGAGGTTGCCGCCCGGTTGATATCAGGCGGTTTTTTTTGTGTCATCCGGCATCATTAAGCTTCATCAGGAGATTTTTTCTGAAGAAGAACTCTTCCAGTGCTGTAAGACCTGCTCCCTGAACGGTTCCTTTTTCCTTGTAGTATGAACGGTAGATCGGGAAATCCTTGTAGGGGACAGCCGCACTTTTGCTGAATACGTCAAGCATGTAGGCAAAGTACTCATCCGGAAGGTTGGACAGACCCCCTCCGATCAGCACTGCCGAAGCTCCTGTTGCGCACAGAGAGAAGACAAGAGCCTTCGCAAGAGCCTCCGCAGCTCTCATCAGTACCGGCTTGAATTTATCGCCCTGTCTTGCCATCTCCCTGCCAGTCATGCTGCAACCGTATTCCCTTTCCGATTCAACTCTCAGTCCATATCCTGATGCGATAGTCTCAAGACATCCTGCAGAGCCGCAGTGGCACAGGTTTCTCTTCAGCATCGGCATGTGGGCGAAATTCATTGAAGGAATGATCCTGTCCCTGAGGATCAGTGCGGATGAAAGATGTTCTCCCCAGTTTATGAAAAGCATGTTCTCCAGAGTGGATTCGAAATAGAAGCGCTCGGCTTCCGCCGCACAGATCAGAGCCGGGGCAAGTATGACAGGAAACGGATAGCCGGAGAAAAATGAGATGAAACGGCTGCTGTTGTTCAGAAGAGGAAGGAATGACGAGGTTATCTTTCCTTCTGCCGAAATGTTCGCATTTATTGCTATGCACATTCCTATGACAGGAGCTGAAGAGAATGCGGCGAGTTTTTCTGCAGCTGCGTCTATTGTGTCGAAATAATCTTTGTCGGACTCAAAATCCCCGCTGGGATATCGTTCCATGCGCAGCGGTGTGCCGAGAAGTGAGAAGAGTGTTATGGTTATCACCCTTGTGCTTATGTCCACTCCGATTGCGCATGCATATGATTCATTGAGGGAAAGGCTTGTTCCCGGCCGGCCTTTCGCGCTCTCCTGTTTCATACCTTCTGTCAGCACACCCTCATCAACAAGATCCTGTACGATTTCTCCCATTGAGACTTTATTGATGTTTATCTCTTTCGCAAGCTGGGCACGCGAAAGACCTTTCTTTGACCTCAGTGCGTTCACGACTTTCAGCCTGTTTATGTATCTTGCGTTCTCCGGCTTTGAGAAATTGAGCATCTTTATATCCTCCGTGTGAAATCATGATCAGATGATACTGATCTAACAATTATAATAAGGACGGGTTACAAAAGTGACAATATTTCATGTTTCACGGAATTCCGGCTGATCTTCCCTTGCCTCATTCCTGTCTCTTTATTATCTTTGCACTTTGAAAACAAACCTACACAGACAAATAAGGGGAGAATATGGGAAAAAAACAATTCAAGACAGAAGTCAGTGACCTTCTCAACCTGATAATCCACTCTCTGTATTCAAACAGGGAGATTTTCTTGCGAGAGCTTATTTCCAACGCATCTGATGCCATCGACAAGCTTAAATACCTGAGTCTGACAGATGAAAAGCTCAAGGGTTTCAGTTTTGATCCCTGCATCAACATCTCATTTGACAGCAGTGCCAGGACTCTAACCATCAGTGACAACGGAATCGGAATGGATGAGGATGAGCTCAACAACAATCTCGGTACAATCGCATCAAGCGGCACACGCAAGTTTCTTTCGTCTCTGGGAGATGATGCGAAAAAGAACAGCAATCTCATCGGCCAGTTCGGAGTGGGATTCTACTCTGCTTTCATGGTTGCGGATAAAGTAGTCGTGATTTCAAGAAAAGCCGGTGAGGAGACTGCCTTCCGCTGGGAAAGCGAAGGCAAAGCTACCTATTCTGTCAGCAGCGCTGAGAGAAGTGAACAGGGCAGCGATATCATTCTGCACCTGAATGAAGAAGGTTCTGATTATGCAAACCGCTGGCAGCTGGAGACTCTTATAAAGAAATATTCCGATCATATCGCATACCCGATATTCCTTGAGTATGATCAGGAACATTACAAGGATGAGAAGGACAGTGAAGGCAATCCTGTAAAGGAGACTGAACACAAAAGAGAGCAGATCAACAGCGCATCGGCACTGTGGACAAGATCAAAGAGCTCAATCAGGGATGAGGAATACAAAGAGTTCTACAAGAACAACTATTCTGACAGCGATGATCCTCTTTTCTACATCCACACACATGCGGAAGGTGCGACTGAATATACGACACTCTTCTATATTCCGGCCAAGGCGCCTTTCGATATGTACTATGCCGATTACCGCCCCGGTGTGAAGCTTTATGTGAAGAGGGTGTATATCACGGATGATGACAAAGAGCTTCTTCCCACTTACCTCCGTTTCGTGCGCGGTATCATCGACAGTGAGGATCTTCCTCTCAATGTTTCCCGTGAGATTCTCCAGGAAAACAAGATCATGAGCGCAATCAGAAACGGCTCAGTGAAGAAACTGCTTGGTGAATTCAAGAAGATAAGCGAGAACAATCCTGAGCTTTACACAAAGTTCATAGCCCAGTACAACAGGCCTCTCAAAGAAGGCCTTTACGGGGACTATGCGAACAGGGAGGCTCTTCTTGAGCTGGTGCGCTACAAGTCCAGTGAAGTGGAAGGTTATACATCCCTTGCCGCATACAAGGAGAGAATGAAGGAAGGACAGAACGCCATTTACTATATCACCGGCGGCAGGGAGAATATCCTCCGCAACAGTCCGCTTCTTGCGACATACAGGGAGAAGGGCTATGAAGTTCTCATCATGGATGATGATATCGATGATATAGTGGTTGAGATGGTGCATGATTACAAGGATATTCCTCTCAAAGCCATCAACAAGAGCGGTGCGATTGATGATCTGAAGGACAAGAAGGAAAAGAGCGAAGATGAGAAGAAGGAAGAGAGCCGGCTTGCAGAGAAGATCAGGAAGGCTCTGGGCGATAATGTGAAGAATGTTGTCGTTTCCGATCGTCTTGCATCTGACAGCGCAGCTGTCATCGTCATGGATGAGAATGATCCTTCCCTGCAGATGCAGAAGATCCTCAGGCAGATGGGCGGCACTGAGGAAATGCCGGAGATCAAGCCTATTCTTGAGGTCAATGCGGATAACGCCGTCATAAAGAAGATTGACGCAAGTGATGATGAGGATTATATCAGGCGTCTTGCTTCGGTTATTCTTGCCCAGGCTTATCTTGCCGAAGGTCTCATGCCCAGAGATCCTGCAACCTACGTGAAAGAAGTCACAGATCTTCTCAGCTGATGTGAGGACAGGAAAATGAGGAAAGCTCTCCACATGGGGAGCTTTTTTCATGCCTGCACATTTCATTCGTACCTTGAAGTCCTGTTTCTGTATCTGGCAGCTGAAAAACCAGTAGAAATAAACTCCGACTCCTGATAATATTTTCCCCTGCGTAAAAATTATATATCAGGAGTTACAATAAATGGATCCCGAAATTATTGAAACAGTAGGAGACAATGTGGAAATTTTCATGTCATATTCACTTGAACAGCTTATCCACATCGGTATCTGTCTCGGACTTTCCCTTCTTACGGTTGTGATTGTCAAAATAATAATCAAACTTATCGGAAAGGCTCTGACAAAAGCAACAAGAATAAAGAATGCAAGACTGACACCGCTTATGTCAGGCTTTATTCTCAAGGTCGTGAAAGTCATATTCTGGATATTCGCAATACTGATCGTCCTTCAGATCTGGGGCATAAACCTCACACCGGTCATTGCCGGTCTGGGAGTTACCGGTGTTGTTCTGGGCTTTGCTCTTCAGGAATCGATAAGCAACATCTTTTCAGGTCTGCTTCTTGCGCTTAACAATCCGTTCGGTCTGGGAGATTACGTACTCATTGGAAGCATTGAAGGTACTGTCACGGGAATGGATGCGATCTGTGTGACATTGCTTTCTGGCGACAACAAGAAAATCACGATATCAAACAAGATAGTGCTGGCAGGGGCGATCGTGAATTATTCTTCCAGTGATATCCGTCGTGTCGATATGGCTGTAAGCGTTGCATACGGTTCAGATCTTGAAAAAGCAAAAGATGTAATTACAAAACTTCTCATGTCCTATCCTGAAGTCATTGCCGACAAGCCGGTGATTGTGGAGGTCGGTTCTCTCTCAGCCTCCTCGATTGATTTCATCATTCGTCCGTGGTCAAAGAATGCTGACTACTGGACAGTGAAATGGAGATTCCAGAAAGATATCTGTCCGGCTCTCAAGGCTGCCGGAATTGAAGTTCCGTACAATAAACTTGATGTCAATATTCTCACACAGAACTGAATCTGAGGATATCGTTTAAAGGGGAAAAGAGGTGCAGGGAGGAGTCCCGAGCACCTTTTTTTACATGTGAGGACTGTCTCAGTTTTTGTCAAGCCCTATCAGATAGATTTCAAAGCTGTCATCCCTGCAGGCTTTAGGCTTGAAAGCTTTTGCTTTCCTGAACATTGCCCTCATTTTCCTCAGTATTTCCTCCTGTCCTCCTCCCTGGAATATCTTTAGAACGAGGTTGCCATGTGCCGCAAGCTGTTCTTCTGCCAGAAATACAACCTGTTCTGCAAGATACTCTGATCTTGAAGTATCCACGGTTCTGTTTCCGGTTGTCATCGGTGCTGCATCCGATATTATGCAGTCATAAGGACCTTCCTCAACAAGGCGTGCCCTTATTTCCCTGCTGAAGGCATCACCTGTTATTTCAATCACGGTAGGTGGCACGGGATCAAGCCTCAGAGGATTGAGATCACATGAGACAATCTTTCCTTTTCCCTTGATGAGCGCCCTGTGAACGTAAAGAGTCCAGGAACCGGGCGCAGCACCGACATCAAGCACGCTGTCTCCCGGTTTTATCAGATGGTGTGCTGCATTTATCTCTTCAAGTTTGTATACCGAACGTGCTGGATATCCCTCTCTGTGGGCTCTCTGTGTGTATGAATCAGCCTTGTCTCGTCTGCTTGTTGCCATGTTGGAAATATTATCAGCAACAGAAGAATAAAAAAAGTGCCGGGCGGAATAAATTGGGGTGGGAGAGAGGGCCGTCCGGCACAAGTTTTATTTTTCATACAAAGGAGGCATGAAAAACTGTTGCTCTATGCAAAAATATAAGCAAAAGCCATGCCAAACACATGACGAGGAATAAAAGAGGCATCCGGGAGCTCCGGATGCCTGATATTTCACACTAAAAGGAGGTTGAAAAAAACTTGTTGCTCTGTACAAATCTATATGCAAAGACCATGCCAACAGGTTTTCAACATGATTCTCCGTATAAAAACATATTTTCAGATGTGAAAAAACTTCACAGTGTGCAAAAAAGTGTCCTTGACGCATGAGCGCAGTGCAACTATTTTCAGATTTATGAAAAATACATTCTTCAATAAGAAATTTGCATATACATATAATAATATTACGGCAATGCTGATTGCAGCCAATATTGCCGTATTCTGTCTGACTTATTTCCTGTTCCCTCGTCTGACGTATACGCTTGCCATGATCCCGGGTTCAATCTATTACAATCATTCCTACTGGCAGTTCGTGACTTACATGTTCACTCATGCATCAGTAAGCCATCTGCTTTTCAATGTGCTTTCCCTTTACATATTCGCAACTGCTGTTGAAAGAAGAGTGGGAAGCAGGGAATTCCTGCTTTACTATTTTCTGACAGGAACTCTGTCAGGCATTGCAAGCTATGGTGTCTATTACCTGACGAATACAAATGTCGTGCTTCTGGGCGCATCCGGCGCCGTATATTCCCTTCTGATGCTGTTTTCCGTTCTGTATCCGCACTCTGTGATATATGTTTTCGGTATAATCCCGGTACCGGCGCCGCTGCTCATAATACTGTATTTCGTTATCGAACTGTTCTCCGGGCTGCTGTCCTATGACGGGATTGCCCACATGACGCATCTTTTCGGTCTAGTGACGGGGCTTCTCTACATTCTCATAAGAATGAGGCTGAACCCGTTGAGAGAATGGAGAAGGTGAGACAAGGGAATGCAGATGGGTTTTTTCAGGGTGCGGAAAAGTCCTGATCTGCCTGTTTTCATCCTGCAATGAGGTCTTTCCTGAATGAAGTGACGGAAAATCACAGAATAAGTACATGAACTTCACTTCATTTTACCGAACATCTTGTGTTATAAGAACCTTTATCTTTATTTTTTCACGTCTTATGTCATAAGTAAACAGTGCTTTATAAAGAATTATTCGGAAAATCACTAAATTTTCCTTGACGGTTTTCAAACTTGTGACATAAGATAGCGTTACGAAGGAAAAATCTTATCTATCTCTAATTGGAGGGAGACAAAAATGAAAAAGATTCTTATTATCGGTCTTGCACTGATAATGTGCATGGGTATGGTGTTTGCTAATTACAATCTTATTCTAAGTGCAACCGTTGAAGGCATTACTGAGCCTGACAATAATGATCCAGTAACAGGTGATGATGAAACACCTGATATTGATGTTAATGGACTGCAGGGGTGGCTTTATTTTGATAGGACCGGATCAGGCAATCTGGGTGATAAAGACAGGTCCGGTCTTAAAGAGATAAATCCTGATAGCAATAATAGTACAGATCTTTATTTCTCTGATTTCGATCTTACAGGTAAGGCCTCTGGTGCTGATGCTCTTTATCTTTATATCGCCGCTGGTGAAAATACAAAAGCCGGCAACGATGTTGTTGCATCAGTAACGTATTTTTCTGAGCACGGATGGGAGTTGTGCGATGCTGATGGAGAGCCATATGCTGAGGGTATGCCTGGATATAAAAATGTCCCAATAACATTTATATCTTCTGTTCAAGGTTATTCCGGTGCGGATACTCCGGTGACTCCGTATTTAAGTGTGGAAAGTGAAAATAAGGATGCCGGTGACAATTCTGAGACGATTACACTCACAGCTGCCGCTGGTACAAATACGGTAGATTCTGCGATTGTAGCTAAAACAACAGTTGTATGGGAACAGGAGGCAGATTTACAGGCTGGTAGCTATGAAGCGACAGTTGCTATTACAATTGCAGCTAATTAAAGATAATCAGCCTGCTGTTTGACGGTGTTATAACAGGAGGCACTATTGTGCTTCCTGTCTACCGGTTTCCGCATGTACAGTGTTTGAAGGAAAGCAGTGTATGAATAAATGCGGAAATTATTCAAATTGTTTATTCTGCTTTTTCAGTGATAAATGTATTAAACATTTTATACGGGGATCTTGAATGAAGAAAGTAATATTGCTTTGTTGCTTGATTTCTTTATTCATTGTTAATGCGTTTGCTTTGCCAAATACTTCTGATACGCTGAATGTCAGTGTCGCTGTAACTGAAGGCGCAGGGGCTGATAAAGATGAGGAAGATATAGTTCTTTCACAAGGAATAATTCTTTCATTCCGGTATAAGATTCTTGACAATGATAATTACATTCCTGCAAATCTGGATGATTTTACAGTTGTCGAAAATAATGCTTCTGTATCGGTGACACTGCGTGGAGAGCATAGTTTATATCTGGCTGTTGGCGTAAATGGTAATCCTGTGAAGGATACAGCAGTGTCTCTTGCTTTTAATGTTGATGGCTGGTATTTGGATAGTGGAGATAACAAAGTTGATGAATCATCTGCTACTATATCGCTTCGCGAGAATGGTATTGTAAAGCTATCACCTGTAGATAGTATGATTAGTACGCAGATTGAAGAGCCGAATATTCTGAAAATAATGCATTCTGCCGGACTTCAGAAAGAAAAGGTTTTTGCCGGATATGCTGTGTATGAATGGAATGCTGTTTCTCCTAATGCAGGTTTGTACACAGCTACAATAACAGTAGGAATATCGGCAGCATAGGCAGGTATGTTACATGACGAAACGGGTTTTACCATTATTGCTGCTTTTTTCAGTCATTATTTGTAGTTCTGTTTTTGCAACAGTTGAAGATGGGAAAAAAGCGGCATCAGGTGTTTTTACACTTCAACTTGGTACTAATGTAAAAGACGGGTCTGGTACTTTTGAGGAAATTGAAAACATACCGGGCTATGACATAAATGGGATAACAATCTATCTGGGATACCGGTTAGGAAATTATTCTGCGAATGTACAGATGAAGGATCTTGTTCCAATGTCCGGTGAGAATGAGCAGCATGACACTGTTATCAATCTGGTTCCTGCTGATGATGAATCCGCTGCCGATACTTCCGTCACTATTTATCTTGCTGCGGATTCAAACGTCAAATCGAATGTTTCTGTACGATTAGGTTTTAATGCAGGTGAAGGGTGGATCCGTGAAAACGGTGATTTCTCTATTGAGATCCTCTCTTATTCTGGCGTCAGAACAGATATTATGTATCCCGATAACACAAATGTCACGGCAGTTGTTATCGGAGGAGAACAGATCCAGCTGAATGCGCATCCGGGTAAACCGAAAGGTGAGGCGACACCGATTATCGCCTACTCGGTTCTTACATGGCCGAATGAAGGAATACCGGCTGGGAACTACAATGCGGACGTTTCAGTTGTGATAGTGAATGAGGGATGAAGGGGGTTGATATGAGGAAGTACGCCATCGTGTTCTTGATAATAACTGTGAGTTTCTTTTTTCCGCTGTTCGCGGCGGATGAGGCATCTCTTTCTCCGGTTCCGGCAATCGGTACTCTTCACATGTCAAGCAGTGTCGAACGTAATGCCGGAGTTGTGGTTCCGGAGGGAGCGGAGCTTGTGGGAAATATTCTTGTCGAGTACAGCCTGAACAGCTCCGAATGGTATTATGTGAACGAATCAGCGGTAACTGTTGATTCTCTCGGTGCCCAGAGCGATTCCATCTATCTCCGGGCAAGATATTACGGCAATGAGCCTTCAGAGTATAACTGTACCGTTGCTTTCTCAACTACGGGCTGGAACAGGACATCAAGAAGCTTCATCTCATCGCGCTCTGCAGATACAGAGAGAGATTACTATGACCAGATCAACGCAAATTCCGACCTTCCCATTACGTTCGGCAATCTTGATATCTCATATACGGGAACAGAAGCCTCTGTGCAGAATTACGGGGCGGGCTATGACAGTCTGCGCAGCAATATAATGGTTGAAAGCTCCTCTGACGATTCTTTCCGTCTGGTAGTTCCTGTACAGGGGCCTATCAATGGGGATCTGATAGCAACGCTTGAGGCTTCATGGCCGCAGAGCATACTGCCCAGCGGTGATTATTCTGCAGATATACAGATTGCTGTCAGCACGGGAGCATGAAACATTTTGGACATACGGAAAATATATCTCATGCAGGAGGAGGTGAAAATATGAAGAAGAGAATCATTACAGCAGCCGCTGCTGTACTTCTGTGCCTTTCCTGTATGTTTGCCGAAGGTACGGCAGCATATGAAACCCCGGCAGGACAGACTGTTTATACAGCTCAGGTTATCCTCAATATCCAGGATGAGACCAAGGTCGCATGGACATCTGATAAGTATGAACCTGGTAGCAATTTTGCTTCAATATCTGATGGTTTGGTATCACTTCATGAAAACCCCCAGTCCGGGCAGTATACCAGCGCAGGTTCTGGCATCTTTGCTTCCGGGGAGTCCAATCTTGATACTGCTGCGGCGAGAATAAAGATTTACGGCACTCCTCTTTATGAAGAGGGAAATAACACAGACCCGGAACGCATTGATTATAAACTACTTCTGGGAGCTCTGGAAAATGTTGAAAATAAGGTCACAGACGTTAACTTGTCGACAGCCAGCAATGCCGAAAGCACGGGTTACGGCACTCTTCTTGCTGAATTCTCTTCCACGTCTGAAAATGATAATTCCTCGGGATCCTGGCAACCTTGGGTATTCTCTATTCCCATAACAATAGAGACGGTCGGAGATTCACAGGAAACTGTGAATAAACTGTCCGGTGGAACAAGTTTAACGGGTACTCTCACACTTTGTGTAGAGTCCAGTTAATAAATCTCCAATGTTTAATACACATTTGACTGCACTGCTGTCTTTCCTTCTGGCAGTGCAGTCGCCTTTTCTACTCTATTGAATACTCTTTCCTCAAATCTGCGTACTGCTTTTTTATGACATCATAGATGATTCTGATTCTCTCATTATGATGTATGAATGCAGATTTCATCGCATTGAGTGTGATCTTTTCCAGATCCCTGAAGTTCAGATTGTATTTTTCACATGCGATCGTCATTTCCTTCGTGAGATTCGTGTCGCTCATCAGACGGTTGTCCGAGCAGAGAAAGACCCGGAAATTGTTGCGGTAGAAAATAGGGAAGGGATGTTTCTCAAATGATGGCACGGCTCCTGTTCCGACGTTGCTCGAAAGACACATTTCCATGGGAATACGCCTGTCCAGTATGAACTGTGAAAGAGATCCGAGTTTTGTCACAGAACCGTTTTCTATCGTTATGTCTTCTGTCAGGCGCACTCCGTGACCGATCCTGTGGGCACCGCAGATCTGTATGGCCTGCCAGATGGATTCGACACCGAAAGCCTCTCCCGCATGTATCGTTATATTGAAATTCTTCCCTCTTATGTAATCAAAGGCGTCAATATATTTTTTGGGAGGATTTCCTTCTTCATCGCCTGCAAGATCAAATGCAACCACGCCTCTGTCTGAGAAGGCGGCGGCGATTTCCGCAATTTTAAGATTGTTCTCTGCTGTGTCTGTCCGCATTGCACACAGAATGATGCCGACTTGCATTCCTGTTTCCGTACGGCCTCTGTTCACGCCGTCAAGCACTGCACTTACCGCTTCCTGTGCAGAAAGGCCTTTGTGTGTGTGCAGGTCGGGAGCGAACCTTATCTCTGCATAGACGACATTCTCTCTATGCAGGTCGAGAACTGCCTCATATGCGACACGCTCAAGGTTTTCCGCACTCTGCATGACGGCTGTTGTATATCTGAAAGCCTCAAGATACAAAGAGAGGCTTCCTCTCCTGCAGCCTTGAGTGAACCAGTCCCTGAGCCGGGTTTCATCGTAGCTTGGAAGTTTTATGTTCTCCTTGCGGGCAAGCTCAATGATTGTCGGGACTCTCAGCCCCCCGTCAAGATGATCATGGAGTTCCACCTTCGGAACTCTCCTTATCATGTCTTTCGTTACCATATCTGTATTATATTAACAAACAGCTGATTGGACAAAACTTTTCTTCACCTTGTGTGAAATTTTTAAGACAGATTTTGTAACTTTTAGTAACAAATAGGATTACATAAATAAAAAATGAGAAAATAAGTGAATTTTCTATTTACTAAATTTTGTTTTATCGCTAGCCTTATTGCAGAATGAAAAAACATTAAGGAATTATTGGAGGAATATCATGGCTAAGAAAGTTGAATCCCTTAACAAGAAACTTCTCGCAGCAGCAGTTTCCGCAACAAAGGCAAGCGATATCAGGAAGCTTATCGAAGAAGGTGCGGAAGTCAACTGTCACAATGAATGGGGTCTCTCCCCTGTGATGCTCTCAGCACAGTACAATCACTGTGTTGCCATCACAAAGGCTCTCATTGACGCAGGTGCCGACATCCACGAAGCTGAGCCGAAGTACCGCTCAAATGCTCTTCATCTCGCTGCCAACAATTCAGACAATCCGAAAGTTGTCGAGGTTCTTCTTGAGGCAGGTGCAAATCTTGATGCAAGAAACTATCTCGGCGAGACAGCTCTCATCATGGCTGTGAACAACAACCCGGAGACAAAGATGGCAACTCAGCTCATCAAGTCCGGAGCAGACATCAATGCACGGGATTATCAGGGACATTCTGTTCTTGATTATGCAAAGGTTGCAAAGAGAACCTACATTGTGAATCTTCTCAAGGAGAAGGGTGCCAACTGATCTCTGGCTTTTATCACATGAAACATAAGAGGCTGCTGCATGATTTGCAGCAGTTTTTATTTCCTCTGATGGTAAAAAATCCGGACGCTTTCGTGAAAACGTCCGGATTTCATTTTAATTCAGATATGTGAAGTGATCAGTCAAGTTCCTTCTCAACGATATTGCCGTCGATTTCCTTCTGAAGATTCGCGATTGTTGCCTTGACTTCATCTGCAAGGTCTTCAACAAGGAAAGAAGTGACTTCATCTGTTTCGCGGATTTTAACTTCGACCTTGCCTTCCTTCAGGCTTCTGTTGCCTATTGTGATTCTTATGGGAATGCCGATGATGTCGGCATCAGCGAACTTCACGCCTGCGGACTCCTTTCTGTCATCATAAAGAACTTCAATACCGGCAGCTTTAAGCTGGCTGTAGATGTCTTCCCCGATGGAAGTGTCTTTCACAAGGCTGATCAGATGCACCTGATAAGGAGCTACGGAGATCGGCAGCTTCAGCCCTGCATCATCGTTGTATTCTTCGGCGATACAGGCAAGCAGCCGGCCGACTCCGATGC
This sequence comes from uncultured Spirochaetales bacterium, assembly GCA_949285145.1. Lineage (GTDB taxonomy): Bacteria > Spirochaetota > Spirochaetia > Sphaerochaetales > Sphaerochaetaceae > Bullifex. The sequence continues at coordinate 12,795 of CASDXQ010000016.1, forward strand.
CGTAGCTACCCATGATGACCGGCTTTCTTGTACCGTCTTCATCTGTGTAGTAGCAGTTCATGCTCTCTGAATAACGGGTTCCCAGCTGGAAGATATTTCCGATCTCAACACCCTTGCTTGAATTGAGCTTCTCTCCGCATACCGGACATCTGTAATCCTGACGGGCTGATGCGATATCGGCGACAGTGCCGCTGTAGTCACGTCCGTAGTTTGTGTTGAGGTAGTGAAAGCCTTCCTCATTCGCACCTGCAACGAGGTTGTTGGAATTCGCGGCCGAATCATCGACAATGGCAATGAAATCGCCTGTGGCGCCGATAAGCGAACCGAAGCCAGGAACTATGCTGTGTGCTCTGATCTCTTCTTCATGAGCCGGGCGGATTGAGTTTGCCTTCGCTGCATTTGAAAGCTTGCTTTCCTCAACATCCATATCGCCGCGGATGATTGCGACTATGAGTTTCTCCTGTTCTTCACCTGTATGGTCATTTATGAATGTTCCGACCATGAAGACAGCCTTGGCACTCTGGCGCGCTTCAATCTTCAGGTAAGCGGCAAGATCCTCGATTGTCTTCGCATCAGGAGTTGCAATCTTCTCAAGCGGCTTCATCTCTTCTTTGTAGTACTCCTTTCTGAATGCAGCTACCTGTCTGTTTGCCGTATAGCCGCAGTGGGGGCAGGTGATGATGGTATCTTCCCCGATCGGAGACAGGTACATGTACTCATGGCTTACCTTGCCGCCCATCATTCCTGAGTCAGCACCTACCGCGATGCACGGCAGCGCACAGCGCGAGAAGATCCTGAAGTATGCCTTGTAATGCTCTCTGTAAACCTTTTCAAGTCCTTCCTGATCCTTGTCGAAAGAGTAGGAGTCCTTCATGGTGAATTCCCTTACCCTGATGAGACCGGCTCTCGGGCGGGGATCATCCCTCCACTTTGTCTGGATCTGGTATACAAGAAGCGGAAGTCTCCTGTATGAGTCGATCTCTCCTCTGGCAAGATCTGTCACAGCTTCTTCATGTGTCATGGCGAGAACCATATCCCTGCCGTTTCTGTCCTCGAAACGGCTCATTTCCTTATCGATTGAGTAATAGCGTCCTGTTTCTTTCCAGATATCGGCGGTATTTACGACCGGCATCAGTATCTCCTGTGCGCCGATTCTTTCCATCTCTTCCCTTATTATCCCTTCGATTTTCCGTGTTGCCCTGAATCCGAGGGGAAGGAGGGAGAAAATGCCGGCACCCAGCTGTCTGATGTACCCGGCTCTCAGTAAATATTCATAACCCTTGCTGTCAGCTCCGCTGGGGGCTTCCCTGAGGGTTCTGGAAAACATATTTGACATTCTCATAGTACTCTGTCTCCTAATCGGTGCTTATTCTATCGTATTTTACAAATTACATGCAATTGCAAATATGAGAGAGACTCATGAGACGAATGCTTTTTTATGCCAGCCACGTTTGTTGCAGTGAGGACATTTCAGGTATCTTGTTGTGAAAATGTGGGGAGAAAGAAGCATAGCTGTTCTTGACGGGACATGCTCTTCATGGCAGAAGGGACATTCATATGAACCTGCAAGCCTCTCGATTTCCATGATACAGAATATTCCGGCAAGGAAAAGAGTGAAAACAGCAGCGAAGAGACACAACATCAAAATCGTGCTGTCACATGTGAAAGCAATGACCATGACTGCAATAACGAAAAGCAGGATGATGGACAGCGCCAGCACTGACGATATTTTCATAAGATATCTTTCATTCATTTTCTTTTCACACCTCTGTCACGGCAATATTGTTTCGCCATTCCATTGATGATAATCTCACTATATGGACATATTTTCAATGAAGTTGGGTAAAATTTACCCTCTGCTTGTGGCAAAAGCGGAAAGGAAAGGCCGGACAAAGGAAGAGGTGAATGCACTCCTCTTCACTCTCATGGGCTACGATGAGTCTTCGCTTGAAAAAGCCCTCTCTGATGATATTTCATACGGTGAGTTCTTCAGTAATGCTCCGTCTTTCAACCCCGGCTGGGTCAATGTGAAGGGCAGCATATGCTCGGTTAGGATTGAGAATATCGAGGATGAGCTCATGAGGAAGGCGAGGGTGCTCGACAAGCTCGTCGATGATCTTGCAAAGGGAAAGCCGCTTGGAAAAATCCTTTCTTTCAGTACTTCCAATCAGGCCGTCTGAGCTTTACACTTTTCATATGAGTGATCTTAAAAGCGAAGTTGCTTCTTTCATGGCCCGTCTGTATGACAGAGGTCTCACGACAGCCGGAGGCGGAAATGTCTCTGCAAGAGAAGATGGTGTCATGTATATCACGCCCTCCGGCGGGGACAAATCATGTATTCCGCCTTCGATGATCGCTGCTGTCGATATTGAAAGCGGGGAGAATATGACGCCTCATCTCAGACTGAGCATAGAGGCCGAGATGCACAGGGCCGTATACCTGGCGTATGATGATGTCCGCGCCGTGGTGCATTCCCATCCGCTTTATGCATCCATGTTCTCATCTCTAGAAGAGAGCATAGACACCCGTTTCATTGCCGAGAGCTATTACCTGCTTGGAAAAGTCGTGAAGGCGCCTTATGCCCTGATGGGCACAGCGGAGCTGGCAGAGAATGTATGCCGCGCCCTTGAAGGACGTAAAGCTCTTCTTCTTGAAAACCATGGGGCGCTTACGACCGGAGGCAGTCTGCTTCAGGCTTTTGAAAGAATGGAGGTGCTTGAGAATGCGGCACGAATGACATATATGTGTGCGCCGGCGCTTCATCCGCTGCTTCTGGACGGGATGCGGCTTGATGAGATAAAAAGGAATTTCGGAGGCTGATGTGAAGATTGAACTTGAGACGATCCCTGTATGGGATGGTGTGAAAAGCGGCAGTGAGTGTTTTGTATGCGATCTGATGAATACTGCGGAGGAAGATGCGCTCAGCTATTATCTCGGTCCTGCGATCATGGTTCCCGAGATACGTGTCGAGATAAACCGGAAAGGCTTCTGCCCGGCACACTTCAGGGCGCTGGCCGCAAGAAACAAGGCCCAGAGCCTTTCTCTTGTGCTTGACACATACATGGATGAATCGAAGCCTCTTTTCAACCCTGTGCTTGACAAGATCATTGCCTCATCCTCCGCAAGGAAAAGCCTGAAGCTTTTCGGTGAGCTTGATGAGATAAACGCGAAAAGGGAAAAAGGCTGCCTCGTGTGCGACTATATGAATAACAGACTGGTGCGTTATGTGAGGACAGTGGCGGCTCTTTACCGTGATGATCCGCACTTCAGGAGCACGCTTGCTGAAAGCAAGGGCTTCTGTGTGCATCACACCCTCTCTCTTGCTCACTGCGCAAAGGAGGAACTTTCAGGTTCGCTCCTTTCAGATTATCTCTGCCTGCTTGCAAAACTGCTGAAAGATAATCTTGAGAGATGCCAGAATGATGATGTCTATCTTTCGCAGAAATACAAGAGTGAGAACAAGGACAAGCCGTGGAACGGCTGTGAGGATGCCCATAAGCGCTGTGTGAGAAAGCTATTCGGGGAGAGCCGTATCCTCAGCAGATGAAAGACTGTTCTCCTCTTTCTTTTTCCTGATTCTTTTCTTTTCCAGCTTGAAGAGCAGCTGGTCGGAGAGTATGTCCTCGTCACTGCTGCAGCGCCTGAGCACTTCCTCGCTGAAATCTTCCCGGGAGATGTGCAGGTAATCAGTATAGTTCTCGGCAAAGCGGTAGATGAGGAAGTAATCCTTGTCGGGAAGAAGTGAGAATGCGATGGTGAAACATCTCTTCTCCCTGTGAAAATCGCGGGCTTCTTCCTTTTCCTTCGCGCTCAGGTATCCGTCCTGCCAGTATATCGCCATAGTCGCTTTTCCCTTTCTGTCATGTATGATCATGTCCGGAGTGTAGGTCTGTTTTTCGCCTTTTATCTGGAACTGCGTGTCGCACAGGTATGCCCTGCTGTCCAGTCCGGTTTCAATATACATGGCTATGCGGTGAGTGATAGGCCCCTTTTTCTTCTGTGTGGAGAAAAGGACAAAGTCATCACGGCAAAGCTTTTTCAGCGCCTGTGAAAAGGCATCAAAGAGGATGATTTCGGTTTCTCTGTCGCTCATAGCACCTCTGCTGTCACGTGCATCGCACTGACACATTTTATCGTCTGATACATAGAACAGTTTTCCTGCGCCCTGATTACGGCATTTCTTATTTTTTCTTCATCTTTCTCCTTGTCGCAGGCTTTTATCGTCAGATCTATGTATGTGTCCTTTAGAGTTGAAGGGATGTTTTCCCTTTTCTCTCCGTAAGTGTGCAGATCAATGGAGCATACTTCAATATTCATCTCCTTCAGGATATCGCGGAGAGTGGAGGTGAAGCATCCTGAAAGCGCTCCCATCAGGTATTCATATGCTCCCAGTCCCTCTTCATAGAAGAATTTCTTTCCGTTTTTTGTGAAGTATGACGTGATGTCATCAAAATGGGCATTCACTTCTCTTATCATGAGCCGCCTCCTTTCTCTCATTATGATCATACTATGAAAAGGGAAATGGAAAAAGCACAGGTATGGAAGAAGGGAGGAAAAAGAAAATCGGTTCTGCAAAGTCCGTCACTTGTTGATTTTCTCCCTTCTTTGGCGCTAATGTGGAGTCATGTTGACTTTAGATTCATTGTATCAGGCAGCTTTTGCCTTGAACGGGGTTGCCCGCATGACAGATCTCATCCGGGCACCGAGGATGTTCCCTGACAATGAGGTGTATCTCAAGACTGAGAACCTTCAGCTTACAGGTTCTTTCAAGCTCAGGGGCGCCTATAACAAAATCCACCGTCTGAGCGAGGAAGAGAAAAGGAAGGGTGTTGTCGCATGCTCTGCCGGCAATCATTCCCAGGGTGTGGCGCTTGCGGCACAGCGGGCCGGACTGAGTGCGGTAATCTGCATTCCTGAAGGGGCACCGATTTCAAAAGTCGAAGCTACCCGTTCCTATGGGGCAGAGGTTGTTCTTGTTCCCGGTGTATATGATGACGCATATGAGAAAGCACTCCAGATCGCAGCCGAAACGGGACGCACTCTCATACATCCTTTTGACGATGATGATGTCATCGCCGGACAGGGGACGATAGGTCTTGAAATCCTCAATGCGCTTCCCGAAATGGATACCTGCATCGTGCCGGTGGGCGGAGGCGGGCTGATCAGCGGGGTGGCTTTTGCCGTTAAGTCATTGAAGCCCGAATGCCGCGTGATCGGAGTACAGGCTGCAGGTGCAGCAAGCATGAAGCATGCTTTTGACGAGCACAGAAGGATTTCATTGGATCGCGTCTCCACAATCGCCGACGGGATTGCTGTGAAGATGCCGGGAGAGAAGACGTTCGAGTACTGCATGAAGTATGTTGATGATATCGTCACGGTAAGCGATGACGAAGTTGCAAGCGCGATTCTCTCACTCATGGAGCGGCAGAAACTTGTAGCGGAGGGAGCCGGAGCTGTCCCGGTTGCGGCCGCAATGTCAGGGAAGGTTGATCTTGAAGGCAGGAAGACCGTCTGTCTTGTCTCAGGCGGTAACATAGACGTCACGATCCTCTCCCGTGTCATCACGCGCGGCCTGATGATGCAGGGCCGTCAGGTGGAACTTGAACTGGAAGTGTATGACAGACCCAATCAGCTGGCTCTTGTAAGCGCGAAGATCGCAAAGCTCGGTGCGAATGTGGTGTCCGTGGAACATGACAGGAAAACGGACAGCATTGATCTGCAGCACTGTCTGCTGCGTCTTGGGCTTGAAACAAGAGACAAGGAACACGTCAGACAGCTCATTGATGCCATCAGAAATGATCTTGGTTACCGCTGCGAAGTGAGGTAGTGATATGAAGTATCTTTTTTTCGATGTTGACGGCACACTGCTTCCTTTTGGCAGAGGCCTGCCTGAAAATACGCTGCATGCCCTTTGTGAGGCTCAGGCGAAGGGTAACAGGATATTCCTGTCAACCGGACGTTCTCCGGCAGAAATGGATCCCCGGCTCAAAGACGTGAGATTCGACGGCGGAGTCTATTGCGGCGGATCCAGGGCATTTGCCGGCGGAAAGGATGTTTTCAGTTCTTTCATCAGCAGAGCTGATCTTGAATATACATCGGCTCTGTGCGCGCAAAAAGGCTGGAGCCTTCTCATGCAGTGCGACGATTCTTCCTGGTACAAAGATGACTTTTATGAGCTGTATCTTTCATTTCTGGACAAATATGTCGGCGGCCGTATAAAAGTCGGATGTCTCAGGAAAGCTGAGGAGCTTCCTTTTGACAGAAAGAGTACCAAGCTGATTCTCCTCACCCCTGATGGGGATATGGCAGAAGCCCGTGCCCTGCTGTCAGACCGTTATGATGTCCTTAACAATACAATCGGAGTTCCTTCCTCCCTTATGGCGGAAGTCTGCCAGAAGAATGTGAACAAGGCGGTGGGAATGAAGGCGATTTTAAGTTATTTCGGTGCGTCTGTCAGCGATGCGGTTGCTTTCGGTGACGGGTCGAATGATGTCGAGATCATAAAAGAGGCCGGTATCGGAGTGGCAATGGGCAATGCCTGCGATGAGATTAAGGCTGCTGCTGACTACATCACATCAGAGTGCACCGATGACGGGATCGGCAAAGCCCTCAGGCATTTTGGAATCATATGAAGGAAAAAGCAGAGTACAGATCATCCAGAAGAAGCAGGGCGCTCATAAGAAGCGCGCTGCTCTCTCTGATGAAAGACAAACCGTTTGACAAAATCACAATCACGGAAATCGCTCGCAGCGCTGACATAAACAGAGGTACGTTCTATGCCCACTACAAGAACATTTCGGAAGTCCTTGAGTCGATTCAGACGGATGTTGCCATTGAGATGAGCAGGATTTTCGAGGATCTTTCCCTCAGCAATGTTTTTGCAGACTGCGAGAAGATACTCACGAAGGCTGTGGAATTCATAAGCCGCGATCCTCAGTTCTACAGAACCCTTCTCTCGATTGATAACGGAAAGAATGTTGTTGAGATGTGGAAAAGCAACATAATAGGATATCTTGAGGCTACGAGTTTTTTCTCATCCGCAGGAATCTCGCAGCAGAAAATGCTTTCCTACAGATGCACGGTCACCTTCATTGTCAACGGAACCGTTGAGAGCATAATGGATTCTCTCCTTGGCAAGAACAATATCCCTCTTGAAATGCTACCCCATGAACTGGCGAAGTCAATAAGGACAGTAATGAAGAGCTATATCAGGGTTTAGAACGGACAACAGCACAGCCTCAGGGCGAAAATGGTGCAGCAGATGGATCCTATGTTTCCTGCAGGAGCATAATTCATGGTTGTTCTCCGGTATGCGCTCCTTCCCGATTCAAGATAGTTCAGCAGATCCTGGTATTCCATGTTGCCCGGCTCCATGCGGCAGGCCTTGCGTGCGGCAAAAGTCGCTTCCATCCTGTTACCGATACCGGCATATGCGATTGCGCTCAGATGGTACCACCTTGCAGTCCTTTCTCCTTCTCCTATCTGGCTGAGAGCCGTGAGAGCTTCACTGAAGCGGTGGGCGCGGATGTAATTCTGGACAGCCTGGAAGATAAGAGGCTCTTCTTCATAAGGATGCGCCGAAGATGACGAATAGCTGCTCTCAAACGGATTGTAGCTTGTCTTCCTGTTCATGAGCTCGTCATATGCGGCATTGATCTCCTGCATTTTCTTCTCGGCTTCGGGAGAATTGCCAGTGACATCAGGATGATATTTCTTTGCAAGATTCTTGTATGCTTTCTTTATCTCATCTTCGCTTGCACCGGGACTTATTCCGAGCACACTGTAAGGATCTTTCATTTCTCTTTCTTTTTCTCCCCGAATCCGGACCAGATTCCACTATATACTATATTCCTCAAGATAGAAAGATTGTCATCAAGGGGAAGCTCCTCAAGAGCTTCAGCGGCAAAGCTCGCCGCAGTCAGCAGTTCCTGCCTTACATCTTCCCTGAGTCTGTCATCATTCTTTCTGCCGGAGAACGGATTGTACCGTCCTTTCGCTTTGTCCCTGTCCAGATCATCATATGCATCAAGCACATAGATGAAATGTCCCATTCCGCTTCCGATTTTCTCAAGACGTGTTTTCCAGTTGTCTTCAAACGGCGCGAATACAGCTGCAAGTGCACAGGCAAAACAGCGGGAAGGCTTTTCTATGTCCATGATGTCATCATTCTCCGCTGCGGCAAGAAGCGCCAGATTCTTTCTTACTTCTCCGCTCTGGCGCGGATACTTCTCTTCCAGCTTCCTTTCCGTTTCAGCAAAGTCCCTGACGAATGCCGCGGCCTTCCGGCTGCCCTCATCCTCAGCCTTGTCCTTTGCACTGTACCAGGAGAGCATCATCTGCATGTCGGCGCAGTATGTGCTGAGGGCTGTATCGATGAATGTCCTTTTTGTCAGCGGATGCATGATACAGTGTTCCCTTTCTTCTTTCTCCTCAGCGTTGTAGAGGTCGGACAGCAGGAGGTAAAGGAATGTGAGATCATAGCTGAGAAGCTTTGCTGCATTTCTCCCGTGCTCCCTTTCGAGAGCCTTGCATAGTCCGCAGTAGTAATATCTGTAGCGTTTCTTTTCTTTTTCATCCGCGCCTGCGGGGTTGAAGAGCACGTAGCCGAACATCAGGTTTTTCCTATGAATTTCTCACCGCATCTGGGACAGGTGATCCTGACTTTCCCCTTTCCTTTGGGAACGAAGCATGAAGCCTTGCATTTGGGACAGTAGAACAGCACATGGGTTCTGAGTTTTTCCCTGAGCCGTCTCTTCTGCTCCTTTTTCGCCTTTCTTTCCTGTGCTTTTGCTGAATTCCTTCCTCTGGTGAAGAAATTCACGAAAGCCTGGTTTTCCCTTGTGCGTTTCGCATCATCCTTTGAGAACACTCTGAAGACTGAATATATGATCAGGCCCATGCCGAACAGGGAGAATATTGTCCTCACATCCCGGCTGGCGAATGCCGGAGAACAGAAAACCATTGCAAGCCCTGCAAGCGACAGGGTGAATGACAGATGATCAGAACCATGCCGGCCTGAAAGGAATTCCTCGATTTTTCTTCTGAAATCATTCATAGAAAGAAATATGAGAAAAAGTTTTCAAATGGTCAATAAAGCATTAGACTGGCAGGAGGAGGTTTGCATGGAAAAAATACAGTACGTGTGCCCCAAATGCGGCAATATGCATTACGAGGTGGATCAGATACAGACGACAGGAGGAAATTTCTCCAAAATCTTCGATGTACAGAACAAGAAATTCACTGTTGTCACATGCACTCAGTGCGGTTACAGCGAGCTTTACAGAAAACAGAACAGCGCAGGATGGGACATCCTCGATTTCCTGATCGGAGGCCATTTATGATCAAAGTCTATGCACACAGAGGTTACAGCGGTCTGTATCCTGAGAACACAATGCTTGCATTCTCAAAGGCGCTTGAGGCCGGTGCCGACGGAATTGAAAACGACGTCCATCTATCAAAAGACGGAGAGGTGATGATCATGCATGACGAAAGTCTTGCCCGTACTGCCGGTCTCAATGAGTACATCTTCAACATGACGCGCAGCGGGCTGGAAAAGATCAGTGCCGGAAAGACAATGAACGACAGGTTCGGTTTCACGCCTGTACCTTCACTGGATGAGTATCTGTGTTTCATGAAAGATCATAAGGACAAGGTGACAAATATAGAGTTGAAAACAGCTCCGGTGTATTACCCCGGACTTGAAGAAAAGGTGATGAACCTCGTTGCCCGGTATTCTCTTGAGAACAATGTCATCTATTCCTCCTTCAACTGGCTGTCTGTCATGAAAATGAAGAGGATCGATCCTTCCTGCCGTGTTGGCCTTCTTTTCTCGGGCATGAAGCTGTACAGTCAGGCTTCCATCATGAGACAGCTCGACATAGATTTCTTCCATCCTGATTTTCATGATATCGATGAGGCTTTCGTCAAAGGCATGCATGCAGAGGAAAGAGGCGTCAATGTATGGACAGTCAATGAAATGGAAGACATTGAAAGGGTGGTTTCCCTTCATGTCGAGGGCATAATAACAAACTTCCCGGAAAAAGTGATCTCTTTCATCAGGCATTGACAATTTCCTTGATTTGAGAATAATTCTCATTTTGTGAATTACAATACCCGGCAGAAAACAGAAGTGCTTGATCTTCTGAAAAAAAGCACGCACGCCTTATGTGCCGGCGATATGATCAAGGCACTGCCCGATGTAGGCCCCTCTTCGATATACAGGATACTCTCTTCTCTTGAAGAAGAGGGTCTTGTCTCATCCTTTGTCAGAAAGAGGAGGCGCTTGTATTCCTATACCGGTTCCTGTTCCCGTCATCTTCATGCTTCCTGCTCTTCCTGCGGCGCACTGATCCATCTTGATGAGGATACAAGCCGTGCCATAACGACTCTGCTTGCCTCAAAGGGGTTTTGCATAAACGGCGGCTGCATGATTTCACTGATATGTCCGCAGTGCATGGAGAAGGGGGAAAAATGAGAAAGGCTCTTCCGATTCTTCTGATCATCTGCCTTTTTCTTCTTTTTTCCTGCGGCGGTTCTGATGAGAGCGATGATGACAGACTTGAGATAATAGCAGCCTCTTTCCCGTCCTACGATGCGGCGCGTGCCGTGACCGGAGATCTCGCATCCATCACAATGCTGGTTCCTCCCGGAGGAGGGGAACATTCCTATGAACCTTCGATTGAAGATGTGATCAGGATAAATGAAAGCGATCTTTTCATTTATAACGGAGGAGAAAGCGATACCTGGATCACGTACATCCTTTCCTGTCTGGATGATGACACTTCTCTTTTCTCCCTTCTGGAGAATGCGTCATTCACCCTCTATGAGGATGAGGAGAACATTGTCCAGAGAGAAGAGGTGCATGATGGTCATGATCACGCTCATGGCAGGGTTCTTGACGAGCATGTGTGGACAAGCCTGGCCAATGAGATTGTGATCATACAGGCCTTATGTGAGGAAATATCATCACTGGATGAGGATAACAGACAGGTCTATGAAAGCAATGCCGCTGCCTATATCAAAGACATACTGGAAGTGCAGGCTGCAATCAGGGATATTGTCAAGAACAGCAAAAGAAGGGAGATCATCGTTGCCGACCGTTTCCCCCTGCTTTATTTCGTCACTGAATTCTCACTTGAGTATTATGCGGCATACCCCGGCTGCAGCAGCGAAAGCGAACCGTCTGCAAAGATTGTCGCTTCTCTGATAGACAAGGTGAGGGAGGATGAGATTCCAGTTGTCCTCCATATGGAGCTTGCAAATACTCTGCTCAGTGAGGTTATAGCGGAAGAGACAGGTGCTGCTGTCATGGAGTTCTCGTCCTGCCATAACGTCTCAAAACGTGTTTTTGACAGCGGCATCACCTATGTCGACCTGATGCGGCAGAATGCCGCCGTACTGAAGGAGGCTCTCAATTGATTCTTCTGGAAGCGAAAAATCTCACCCTTGGTTATGAAGGGCAGATTGTAACGGGAAACATAAACTTCCGTGTGGAAGAAGGCGACTACCTGTGCATAGTGGGCGACAACGGAGCGGGCAAGAGCACGCTTGTCAAGGCGATACTCTCCCTGCATTCACCGCTCTCCGGTTCCCTTGATTTCAATATTGAAAGAAACAGCATCGGCTATCTGCCTCAGAGCAGCCATGTGGACAGCAGCTTTCCGACGAATGTCGGGGAGGTTGTTCTTTCTGGTAATGTCTCACGGCTTGGTGGAAAACATTTTTTCTATACTAAAGAGGAGAGAGTGAGGGCTCTGGGCAATCTTGAGAAAATGGGAGTGCTGGAGCTGAGAAAGAAAAGCTTTCAGACTCTCTCGGGAGGACAGAAACAGAGAGTTCTGCTTGCACGTGCCCTTACAGCAGCAAGCCGTGTCCTTCTTCTGGATGAGCCTGCTGCGGGTCTTGACGTGCACACATCAAGCGAACTTTATTCTCTTATCGGTTCCCTGAACAAAAACGGCATGACGATAATGATGGTGACGCATGACATTCATCCTGCGCTCAACAGTGCCACACGCATATTGCATCTGGGACAAAGCATTTTCTTCGGCAGCCGTGATGAATATTTCTCATCCTCTGTGGGAAAGAAATATCTTGAGGAGGCAGGTCATTATGATTGAGATGTTTTCATATGCATTCATACAGAGAGCTTTCATAACAGGACTTCTGGTCTCGCTGTGCAGTGCCCTGCTTGGTGTGTCGCTGGTTCTCAGACGCTATTCAATGATAGGTGACGGTCTTTCACATGTCGGTTTCGGCGCTCTTGCGGCAGCAAGCGTATTGTCCGTCTCCCCGATGATCCTCACGCTTCCGGTTGTCGTGATTGCGGCCGTGCTTCTTCTGAGGCTGAACGAGAAAAGCCGCATAGGCGGAGACAGTGCAGTAGCTCTGATAGCCTCGTCATCCCTTGCGATAGGCGTTGTGCTCATAAGCTATGTGAAAGGAACCAATACCGATATAAACAATTTTCTTTTCGGTTCGCTGCTTGCGGTCGGAAAGAGCGACTGCATTCTTTCCGTGGTGCTTTCCCTCATTGTGATCATATCATACATCCTGCTTTATCCCCGGCTGTATGCCGTTACGTTCGATCCCGTCTTCGCCCGTTCTGCCGGCGTGAAAGCTGACAGATATACAACACTGCTTGCCGTTCTTGCCGCACTCACGATAACTCTCGGCATGAGGATGCTTGGAAGTCTTCTGATCAGTGCCCTGATCATTTTCCCCTGCCTGAGTGCGATGAGGGTAATGAAAAGCTACAAGGCCGTAACAATATATTCAGCTGTGCAGGCTGTTGTGTGTTTTATCCTCGGTTTCAGCGCAAGCTATGCCTTCGGCACGCCTGCCGGTGCAAGCATTGTCATAGTGCACCTCATTGCTTTCCTGCTTGCACTGGCTGCAGGATATCTGAAGGAGAGGGGAATCATCTGTCACTGATCGCACTGATACCACAGCTCGGCATCCCCGTATGAGGCATCTTCTCCTTTGCGGAAGCCTTTCTCCATATATTTCCCTCTTATGCTACCGTTCAGGAGTCCTTCACTCAGGGTCAGGTAATCGCGGATTAGGGATTTATTTTCCAGCGGGCCGTTATGCCCGATTGCAAGAGCGTCAAACTCTTTTTCCATTTTCATCAGTTTCATAAGCGAGTCATGGTATTGCTTCACAATGCGCATGCTGCCGTCTTTCTGACGCGGCAGGATCACACTCCTGTTGACACAGTCTCCGCTGAAAAGCAGGCGTTCTTTCCTGTCAAGAAAACACAGGCTGCCTGCTGTATGGCCCGGGACTGCAATGCATTCCAGAGTGCGTCCTCCAAGATCGACGATATCTCCATCATCAAGCTCGCTGAAAGAGAATGGAACATCAGTCTCCTCTTCCGCAATCAGGGAGAGAAGCTCAGCTTCCTTTCCTTTCATGAGCACTGCAGCACGTGTTTCAACATAATGTCGCAGGAAAGCCTTGCCGGTGCCGAGGGAAAAAGTATGTTTTCCCTCCTCATCGCTCTTCATGAAAACAGGACAGTCCGTGAAGCGGTATATCCCTCCCATATGGTCAAAATGAGTGTGTGTGAGGAGAATTGAAAGCGGCTTGTCAGTAAGTCTCATCACGGCAGAGCGTGCATTGCCGAGTCCGCAGCCTGTGTCTATGACGGCGGCTCTGTCTTTTCCTTCGACAAGGAAAAAATTGACGAGATTGAATTCGCTGATCTGCCATGTTTCACTGCAGATTCTGTGTGATGTGTGCTCAGGCATTTTAATCACCCCTCCTGTGCATCAAGCAGGAATGATGCAATTGACACATCGTGTTTCATGACTTTCATGCCGTGTATCATGATGACCTCTCCTTCTGTCTTCCCTTCAAGAATCTCTTTTGCTTTTTCCTTCAGGCGGGGAATATAATCAGGGGTGAGGGGACATGTTCCATGGGATGGGAAAATGAGATCAAAACGGTTCATATAGCCTTCAAGCTTCTCAAGACTGCGGATGTATGCATGCATCTCCCTTCCGGCTCCGAACATGAAGATGCTGCCGTCCTGAACCGGGTCTCCGCTGAAAAGCCAGCCGCGTGAGGCATCAAGCACACCTATGCTTCCCGGTGTATGGCCGGGGAGGGTGATGATTTCAAGTTTTCTGTCACCGAGATCCAGTATGTCGCCGTTTTCAAGCGGGATGATGATGCCGCTTTTCTTCTGGACTTTGTAATAGTTTGATGCCTCGGCATCATTCATGTAGAAGGATTCGAATTCATCATTGCTTCCCACATGGTCGATATCGCCATGAGTGTTGAGGAGAAGAAGCGGAAGCGGGGTGAGAGTTCCGGCGATTTCCTTCGCATTGTGCACCATCATGCCGCTGTCGATAAGCAGTGCCTTCTCGTTTCCTTCAAGGAGGAAGAATCTGACACCTTCCTCGTCTATCCTGTATGTGTGGCTGTCAATCTGCAGGATGCGGTAAGCTGACATTGAAAAAACCTCCATGATTACTGATTTTAGCGCATTGCAACTTGATCTCAAAGAGAGTAATCTCTTTTTCTGTCATGCAGGACAAGGAATATCTTATCCACTACAGCCCGCTCAGGGCTCTCATCATATTTTCACTTCCGATGATGCTGGGAAATCTTTTCCAGCAGCTTTACACGATGACGGATTCTGTCATTGTCGGACGCTTTATAGGCGAGAAGGCGCTTGCCGCTGTCGGGGCATCATATTCCCTGACAAGCGTTTTCATTGCAGTTGCCATAGGAGGCGGGGTCGGTTCTTCCGTTCTTGTCAGCCGTGCATTCGGCTCCCGGGATTACGATTCAATGAAGGGAAGCATAAGCACCTCGCTTGTTTCCTTTATGGTCTTGTCTCTGGTTCTTGCTCTTTTCGGTTATATTTTCTCGCCTCAGATAATGAATGCGCTGAACACTCCGGCGGACATTCTCCCCGATGCTGTGCTTTACCTGAGGATATATTTTCTCGGTCTTCCTTTTCTTTTCATGTACAATGTCCTTTCATCTGTCTTCAATGCACTTGGAAAGTCGAAGATCCCGCTGTACCTGCTTATCTTCTCATCACTTCTGAATATCATCCTTGATCTTGTCATGGTTGCCGTTTTCAGCTGGGGAATCGCTGGCGCCGCATGGGCAACACTTATTGCACAGGCGCTTTCCGCATGCATTTCATTTGCGATTCTCCTCAGGAATATCAATGCGATGGAAGGAAAAGTCGTCAGGATGTTTGACCGCGGCATTTTCACCCGCATGGTGCGTCTTGCCATTCCTTCCATAATCCAGCAGTCGACGGTATCCATAGGAATGATGCTGGTGCAGAGTGTCGTCAACAGTTTCGGCAGCGAAGTCCTTGCCGGCTACTCCGCCGGAATGAGGATAGAGAACATTGCAACGGTTCCGATGGTTTCAATCGGAAACGCACTCAGCTCGTATACTGCACAGAACCTCGGCGCAGGGAAGGAAGACAGAGTTGTGAAAGGCTACCATATGACTTATCTGATGGTGCTTTTCTTCGCACTTCTGGAATGCCTGATCCTCCAGCTTTTCTCGCATCAGCTCATTTCAATGTTCATCGGAGGCGAAGGTACGCCTGCGGCTTACAGGACAGGTGAAGATTATCTTACGTTCATCGGCTGGTTCTTCGCTGTCATAGGTTTCAAGATGTCCACAGACGGGCTTCTGCGGGGAAGCGGGGATGTGAAGGTTTTTACTTTCGCGAATCTCGTGAATCTGTCGGTGAGAGTGATTTCATCGTTCGCTCTCGCTCCACTCATCGGTGTCGAGGTGGTCTGGTATGCGGTTCCTGCCGGCTGGCTGTGCAACTGGGCGATTTCCTTCACGGGATACAGATACAAAAGAAGTAAGAAGCTGCTTGGCTGAGAATCTTGTCACATAATTTATTGACAATTTCGTGAATTTTTACTAACAATAAGATGTCGTCCCAGCAGGGAGTGCTCTGCTGGCCCCTCACCAAAGGGTGAGGTTTTTTTTTTGTAAAGAGGATTTTGTGAACAGGGTTGCTTTCTTTATTGATGGATTTAATTTATATCATAGCTTAAAATCCAATGCACCTGAATGTAGAGGGTTGAATATTAAGAAATTATGCGAAAAATATATCAATTTGGATAAAGAAGAGCTTGTCGCTGTGTATTATTTTTCTGCAATAGCAACATGGCATCCAGATCCTATGAAAGCTGTCAAACATAACAAGTATATAGACAGACTTCGTCAGGAAAATGTTATTTCTGTACTTGGAAAGTTCAAAGAAAAAAGCATTTATTGTAAACTGTGTGGTCAGGTATTCAAATCTCATGAAGAGAAAAGAACTGATGTTAATATTGCACTTAAAATGGTATCAGAAGCTGTTCTGGGAAATTACGATACAGCAATTCTTGTTTCAGGGGATACTGATATAATACCAGCAATAGAAACAATTCGCAGTCTCAGTCTCAATAAAAGAATTGGCGTTCTTTTTCCGATTGGCCGCTTTACAAATGAATTAAAACAATGTGCTGATTTCAGCAGGAAAATAACGGCATCAGTTTTGAGAGAATGTCTGTTTGAAAGAGAAACAGCGCCTGATGGCTGGTATCCAGATACTCTTGATTGAAGGTCCTGTTGTTTGCTGTATTAACAAATCTTTTCTGCCGTATTATATTCTCCAGCATGGAGGTGAATTATGATCACAAGAGATGAAGCTCTTGAGCTTTTCAGAAAATACAATAAGAGTGAGAGCCTTTACCATCATGCACTGTGCGTGGAAGCCGTAATGAGGGCTTTTGCAAGGGAAAAGGGTGAAGATGAGGATTACTGGGGTATCGTCGGGCTTCTTCATGATATCGACTGGGAAATGTTCCCTGAAGAGCATTGCAGAAAGGCTCCTGAACTTTTGAAGGAAATAGACACACCTGATGATATGATTCATGCCGTATGTTCTCACGGCTGGGGACTTGTCAGTGATGTTGAGCCTGAGCGTGAGATGGAGAAGATTCTCTATGCTGTGGACGAACTTACCGGTCTTGTGTATGCGACTGCACTGATGAGGCCCGAGAGAATGAACGGCATGAGCGTCAAGTCCGTCAAGAAAAAATGGTCCAGCAAGTCTTTTGCAGCGGGTGTCAACAGGGATGTCATCGAGAAAGGAAGCGAGATGTGCGGCATAGTGAAAGAACACCTCATTGAAGTCACGATCGGAGCTCTTGCTTCGATAGCTCCTGAGATAGGACTGTAAGATGCGGGATGACAATGCCTGGATGGTCGGCGACGAGCAGGTGGAATGGACCGGACGTGCTGACGGCATAGACGGTGCTCAGCTTTCCTTTTCCGATATCGCCGAGAAGGCACAGAAGGCGGAGGCGAATGCGAACGAGAGGTTGTATCCTCCGCATTCTCCGTCGACATCAAGCACTTCGCCGATCAGATAAAGATCCTCACAAAGAAGGGACTGGAAAGTTTTCCTGTCAACTTCCTTGGTATCAACGCCGCCGTGTGTCACGGTGGCTCTTTTCATCTCGCCCTCAGTAGTGCATCCGCTTGTGAAGGATGAAAGACGGCGCACCGTCTCCCTTATGTCCTGCCTGTTCATCTCTGCGATATTCCTGTCTGCGAGGAAAGGGAGAAGGTTTTTCAGGAATCTGTCGGGAAGATGCGTGTACGCACTTAATGCATTCACTGCCTTTTTCCGTCCCTCAAGACGTTTGACGGCATTTTCCTCCATAGGGTGGAAACATATGGTTATCTCTCTTCTGCCGTCAGCATAGCGGGATGCATTCATCACTGCCGGTCCTGAAATACCGCTGTCAGTGAAAAGGAGAGGGCCGGTGAATGTCTTTCCGGCAAGGCGGAATGATACATTATCCAGAGTAATGCCTTCACAGAGAGGTATATTGTTCGCAAGCTTTATTCTGCACAGTCCCGGCCCGGGTGTGATGATGTGATGTCCGAAGGATGATGCAAGGGCATAGCCGTCGCCGTCTGAACCTGTGGAAGGGCATGATGCACCTCCGGCTGCAAGGACAAGATACTTTGAGGTGAATTCTCCTTTTGTGCTCTGTGTGATGAAAATTCCGTTTTCCTTTCTGACATTTGTAACACGGCAGGCAGTGATTATATTCCGGGTATTGTTTATGAGTGCATCGGCGACAGAGTGTGCATCGCGCGAAAGGGGAAAGACTTTTCCGTCCTCCCTTATGAAAGACGGTACGCCGAGTTCTTCAAAATGAGAACGTATGGCATGGCTGTCGTGTGAATATATTGCGGATGAGACAAAGGCCTTTTTCTCATAGTAGTGCTTCACCATTTCTCCCGCATCATCGTCATGTGTGAAATTGCATTCTCCGCCGCCTGTCATGAGCAGCTTTGATGCGCATCTTTGTTTCTTCTCAATGAGAAGACAGTTTTTCATGAGATGGGAAAAGTAAAGGCCTGAGGCACCGCCGCCTATGACGACGGCGGTGTAATCTGTTTTCATAAATCAGTCTTTCTGTTCAGGTGTGTCGATTTTCAGACACAGTTCCCTGAGCTGGATGTCCTCGACTTCAGCCGGGCAGTCGTCCATAGGAGACATTGCCGCAGTGTTCTTCGGGAATGCGATGACTTCCCTGATTGTGTTGACCTTGCTTATGATCATGCACAGACGGTCGATTCCCGGTGCGATGCCCCCGTGCGGAGGAGGAGAGAAACGGAATGCATCAAGCAGGAAGCCGAATCGTTCCTGAGCTTTCTCGTCGGAGAAGTTGCAGATCCTGAAGATTCTCTTCTGCAGCTCGATATCGTGGATTCTGATTGAGCCTGAGGCAAGTTCGTATCCGTTGAGGACAAGATCATAGAGATCTCCCTTGACGTCGCCCGGATTGCTTTCAAGCGTGTCGATATACTCAGCCTGAGGCATGCTGAACATGTGGTGTGCAGCTTCCCAGTGTCCTTCCTCCTCGTTGTACTCGAAGAGAGGGAAGTCAATGATCCAGCAGAAGGCATAGCCGTCGCCGATCAGACAGAGATCCGCGCCGAGCTTGTTTCTCACAGCACCCATGCTGTTGCAGCATTTCTTCCAGTTCTCGTGAGCTATGATGAGGATGACATCTCCGTCCTGAGCTCCTGTTTCCTTTATGATATCTGCGGCCTTGTCTGCAAAGAACTTGCTCACGCCGCCGGAAACGGCGCCTTCCTGAACTTTCATCCATGCAAGACCCTTTGCCCCGTACACCTTTGCGGCATCCTCAAGCTCGGTGATGTACTTTCTCGTGTATTCCTTCTTCTCGCTCTTCGGTGCGACGATGTATTTGACACAGCCGCCTTTCTCAAGGGCTTCTGTGAATGCATTGAATGCGCAGCCCTCAGCAAACGGGAAATCCTTTATTTCAAGGCCGAACCTCAGATCGGGCTTGTCGCTTCCATACCTGTTCATTGCATCGTTGTAGCTCAGGCGCATGAAGGTTTTCGGCAGATCCACATCAAGTACTTTCTTGAACACATCATTGAAAAGATCCTCGATGAGGGCAAGCACATCGTCTCTCTTCACATAGCTCATTTCGATATCGAGCTGTGTGAATTCAAGCTGTCTGTCACCTCTGGGATCCTCATCTCGGTAGCAGCGGGCTATCTGGAAGTATTTGTCCATGCCGGATACCATGAGCAGCTGCTTGTAAAGCTGAGGGGACTGGGGAAGGGCAAAGAACTTGCCGGGGTAGATTCTTGATGGCACGAGGAAGTCTCTTGCACCTTCCGGTGTGCTCCTGATGAGAGTCGGGGTCTCAATTTCAAGGAAGTCGGTCTTGTAGAAATACTCCCTGATCGCCTTGATGATCTTGTGGCGCATCACGATTCTGTCTGTCATACCCTTTGATCTGAGATCAAGATAACGGTACTTGAGCCTCAGGTCTTCCTTCGCATTGTTTTCATCTTCGATCATGAAAGGAAGAACCGCGCACTGGCTGAGTATTTCAATATGCTCTGCCTTGACTTCGACTTCGCCTGTAGCCATATCGGGGTTGATCATCGAATCGGGACGGCGGCGTACAATGCCTTTCACCGCTATGCAGTATTCAAGCTTGATGCGGCCCGCTGCCTCCTGCAGTTCAGCAGATGCGTCGTCATCCACGACGACCTGTGTTATGCCGTAACGGTCTCTAAGGTTTATAAAGTGAAGTGCACCGTGATTTCTGTCCCGGTGTACCCATCCGTTGAGAACAACGCTTTTTCCTTCATCGCATGCGCGCAGCGCACCGCATGTGGTTGTTCTCTGGAGGAAAGCTTCTTCAGACATAGATATTATCCTCATTAATGTTTAAAGATACTGGTGCTACTGTATCACTTCTTTCGTTTCTAGACTAGCTTGTACTGGTTGAGGTATGTGCTTTCAAGAAGCTTCTTCTCATAGCTTTCATTCTTCCTTACTCCGGGGATGGATGAAAGACGCACAAGATGAGTCTGGTTCAGCCTGTCACGGGTCGTGAAATACACCTGATCACGGCGGAATATCTTGTCGATGAGAGGAGAAAGCTTGCTTGTCACTATGAGCTGCGCTCCTTTCGGATTCGATCTGCGGTCTGAGAAAAGCGAGATGATGTGCGATGAGAGGAAATCATTGATCAGGGAGTCAAAATCATTGATGAAAAGAACAGTTCCTTCATCCAGGGCTTTCATTATAAGGGCAAGATTGCAGATGAGCTTCACTGTGCCGTCTGAAAGCAGGCCTCTGTCCTGGAAGATTCTTATTTTCTTTTCCATCAGTGCTTCTCCGTGCCTGTCGAAGACTGTATGGCTTGTCTCCATATCGACATATGATGATTCATGTATCAGTCTCATGTCCGAAATGCCGCATTCGGCTTTTTTCAGGATTTCAAGTGCGCTTGCGATACTCTCTTCCTTGTCTTCAAAACAGAGAAGATCATCTCTTCTTGGCTCGAATGAGATCGTGAGGCGCGTGAACCATCTGATGATGTCCTGTATTTCGCTGCTGATCTCGAGATTCAGTGATGATGCGGCTGTCAGAAAGAGGGTGAACGGGGAAGGGGAGAGAAGCCTCGCACTGTTTTTGCTCAGTCCCTTGATCTGGAGGGTGTATTCATCTCTTTTGAAAAGAGGGGTCAGTCTTTCACTTCTCCTGAAAAGCCACTCCTTCACGATTTCCTTTCCTCTTATCACGAAACCGTAGCGGTAATATGTATTGTTTTCTATGAATTCAGCATCGAAGTGGCTGTCCAGACTGCCGCTTTCGAACTGGAATGCGAACGGATCGTTCTGCCGTACTATCTGCACCATGCCTGCTGACATGAGTACGACTCTTTTCATGTAATCCAGCGCTCTCAGTACATTTGTCTTTCCGCTCGCTGTTGTCCCGAAGATGGCGGCACTTTTCACCAGAGCCCCTCCTTGTGGCAGGAGAGCGTTTCCCACTTCCCTGACATTGTCTCTTCTGCTCTCATCGCCTGTTGCCTCAAGAGAAAGAGTCTGCTCTTCAAGGTATGATTTGAAGTTCTTGAATGTGAATTTCACCAACATATCAGTTCCTCCTGTTAAAAACTCTACTTCTAAACAGGGGAATTTGCAATAAATTTTCAAAAATACATATTAAGCAGATACGGCAGTGCAAAATAAAAGGCACTGCTTTCTGCTGATCTATATTTATAACAAATGAAAAATCGATAAAAGGTGTGTTGAGGGAAATTGTTATGAAAACTACTACAGAAAGCCAATGCCAGTGTTTTGTTTACTGAATAATGATAAATTCATTTATCGCATTTGAAAAGGGAAAAATGCTGAATTATCACAAAAAGGGCAAGAGATGTGAATTTTGTTTCACTTTCAGTTCCTTTTCCTGCTTTCCCGGAGCACATTGACACGCAATTATGCTCTTTTGTTTTTTGGTGTATCAGAATGACCCATAGTGGAGGGAGAAAAAAGGGAACAGTGAGGCAGGTTTAAGAGTAAGTTGTTGTAATTAAAAGAAATGAATAAGTTGGCACACCTGATGCAGTATCATTGGTGCAAAACAGAAAAGAAAACAAGGA
>CASDXQ010000017.1 GCA_949285145.1 uncultured Spirochaetales bacterium
GCAAGAAAACCGCCGAGGAATGTATAGACAACCACAAATACGGCACCTAGTATCATTGTCACATGGTAGTCTACGGAAAAAAGTGATGAGAAAAGCTTGCCGCATGTCACAAAGCAGCTTGATGCATAGACACAGAAGAAGACAAGAATGAAAAGCGATGAAATTGTCATTATAACTTTCTTCTTCTCGTGGAAACGGTTGCTGAAAAAGTCAGGAAGCGTTATCGCATTTCCCGCAATTTCCGAATAGTTTCTCAGCCTCCTTGCCACAATAAGCCAGTTTATATACGTTCCCAGCGCAAGACCGGCTGCAGTCCAGAAGGCATCGGCAAGTCCGCTCCAGTACGCAAGCCCCGGCAGTCCCATCAGCAGCCATCCGCTCATGTCCGACGCTTCCGCGCTGAAAGCCGCCACCCATGGACCGAGCGACCTGCCGCCGAGATAGTAGTTCTCGGAATTCTCATTTGCCCGTCTGGCAAAATAAACACCAATCCCGATCACAATTCCTATATAAAGCAACATTGAAACCAATGTCTGTATCTGACTTGTATCCATAAAAATCAGCTCCTGTAAAAAACATTCAGATACTTATACATCATTTGCATGATTGAGAACAGATGCTCTTACGGTACGGCAAAAAACAGAGGCTGATCCGTCTGGGGAAAAGCCTCTGCGTGTCTCATGACTGTCTCAGATCTATTCCGTAATGAGAGCTTCAAGTGCTGCAAGCTGGTCGCTGCTAAGTCCTGCCTGACTTGTCAGATAGACTTCAGCAACGCTCCTGAGGGCACTTTCAGGGAACGGCCGTCCGTTTATTGACGTGAAGAAGTCCGTGATTATTGAGCTTATCGCATCATACTGCTCACTTCCCTTCTCGACACCGTAATAGTTTTCATAGCTTGTCATGTAATCTCCAATGATCTCATCCATTGAGGCACCGGCAAGTGCCTCGAGAAGCGCACATACAAGTCCTGCCCTGTCCTTGCCTTCATTGCAGTGAATGAGGAAGGGACCTTCAGGATTCTCAATCATGAATATAAGTCCCTCTCCAAGTTTTGATGCAAAATCCGCGCTTCTGAAATCAACACCCATATTGAGAAGTATCACACGTCCCTCTTCATACAGTTCGGCGTAATACGAAGCGGGATGCATGGTGGAAAGCAGGGATTCCTCGCTGTCCGCCAGATTGACAACCGTCCTTATACCGGCATCTTCAGCCAGCATGTCGGCATAAAGCGCGCGGGCGTCATCAAGGCCGGGGTTGCATGAGCGGTAGATGAAATTCTTCTTCAGCCTTCCGCCTTCAAGCGCCCTGAAGTTTGCAAAAATCTCATCACTGGAGTAATCGTTTCTCTCTTCACTTTTCACAAGATGCCTTATCTCGTATTCACTGAGATAACCGCCTTTCTCCGCCATGCTGATTTGAATGACACTTCCGACAGCAACGGAATAAGAGGATGCAAAGTCGGCATAGGAAAGCGCCACCTCCACGTATTCCCCATCGGTCTTGACAAGAGGACTGCCGTTGTCGACATCAGAGTAGCTTGTAACCACAGGGGCCGTGATCTCATACCCGTTCACGCTTACCCTCACAATGTCTCCGTTATCAAATGCCTCCAGGAAATCGGCACATTTCACATCAATGTAGGTGTTTCCGTATTTCGAGATCTCGAGAACCGTACCGGTAAGGATACCTGCTGAACTTGTTTCTGCCGCACTTTCCTCAATGACACTCTGTGTACTTGTACAGGCTGTGAATGAAAGAAGGAGAACAAGAACCCAGACCAGGAAAAACTTAGCTTTCTTCATAAATCTACCTCCAGACAAAGTTTATCATGAAAAAGCGGAAGCTGCATAAAATTCATTCACAGAAAAGAAAATGTGAATGCCATGTTCCTCTCGTATTCCTTCCTTTCCTCTCTCATGCTGTTGATCGGAATTCCCTGGAATTCCACAGCAAGGAATGAGAACGGATGAATGAGATATCCTCCCGAATACAGTACCACCGCCGGACTGTCCGATACTGCAAAAAGCATCAGTCCCCCGGCAGAAAGCTGCAGGGAGGAACCGTCATTGAGCAGATATGCATTATTCAGACCGCGTGAAAAAGAAAGCTCATCACAGTGTATGACGCTGCCAACCAGTTTCCAATCAGAAAGATCAAAGACAGTACCTCCCGTCTTGATTATCTCTTTTCCGCAATGCTCACTGTCATTGACGACCATCTCATCGCTTTCCAGTCTTATGAAATGATTGCCTACTGTACTGCTGCCGTCAAAATTGAAATAAACAAAAACAAACCTAGTAAGGTATATTAATTGCTTTATATTTAAATTGGAAATATTATCAGAGCATCTCAATCCGGCAAATACACACATGTCTGATCTCAATCCCGAAAAGCTGTGAACGGACACTGTGCATATTTTGATCATTTTTTCACAGGCTGTCGCCGAAATCATCCCTGAAAGCCTTCACAAGTTTCTCAGGCCATGAAGATACAGGTTCCAGACGGCCGAAGAAGAAACGGAGTGAAGACGGCTCCTCGACAAAACGCAGTCCGCCGATGAGATCCCGGTGATCATACAGCCACTTGATTCTGTCGACGGCATACTTCACCTGAGAGAGTGTGAACACACGGCGCGGGAGTGCCAGGCGGAGGAGCTCAACGGAAGCAAGATGCTCACTTCCGTCTTCTTCCCTCTGTTCTGATATCGTGCCTCTTTCCATGCCGCGCAGTCCCCCGGCAATGAATACGGCCGCAGCCAGAGATCCTGCCGGATACTCAGTCTGAGATACCTGGGGTATGAACCGGCTTGCATCAAGATGACAACCGAGCCCGCCGGCCGGAGTTACAACGGGAACTCCAAGTTTCACAAGCTCATCAGTCATGTATTTTATGAAAAGCGGCCCCTGACTGATAACATCCATATCCATAGTCTCTTCAAGACCTACAGTCATTGCTTCCATTTCCCTGACACTCATACCGCCGTATGTTAGAAAACCTTCAAACATTGGAACAAGTTCCCTCATCTTCAGATAAAGGCTTTCATCATGCACCGCAATACCGCCGCCGCGTGCAAAGCCGAGCTTTCTTGCAGAGAAATATATAATGTCCATCTTATCCGCAATCATGCGTGTGATCTGTCTGATGGAGAGATCCTTTGCCTTTTCCTCACGCGTCTTTATGAAGTAAAGATTATCCTGGAGTAGACTCGCATCCATTACGACAAGCTTTCCGTATTTATGAGTCAGATCGGCAACTGCCATTATATTCTCCAGAGACAGAGGCTGACCGCCGATAAGATTGGTCCCGGCTTCGATCCTGACAAAAGGAATGCTGCTGCCTTTGCACCGGAAGAGCTCATCAAGCTTCTCAAGATCAAAATTCCCCTTGAAGGGATGATCACTGGTTATCTTCACACCTTCATCAATCACAAGCTCCTCGACACTTCCTCCAAGACGTGTGATGTGGGCTTTGGTAGTCGTGAAATGGTAATTCATCGGAATGATGGATCCTTTTGAGACGAATGTCATTGCCAGAATGTTCTCGGCGGCGCGTCCCTGATGGGATGGAAGGAAATACTTTGTACCGAATATTTCCTCAAGCTTTTCAGAAAGACGGGTGAATGTAGCACTGCCGGCATAGCTGTCGTCTGCCACCATCATCGCAGCAAGCTGTCTGTCGCTCATTGCATTGACACCGCTGTCAGTGAGCATGTCAAGAAAAATGTCCTTGTTCTTCAGCAGAAATGTATTGTATCCTGCCTCGGCCATAGCTTCAGCTCTTCTTTCAACCGGAACAAGATCAAGTTTCTGCACGATCCTGACTTTGTGAAGTTCAAGAGGGAAATTATCTCCTGTGTAAAATCTTATTTCAGCCATCTGCGTCTCCTTATGCTTTATTCTCAGACATAAGAAGATATGCGTCAAACAAATATGCATAATTTTGTATAATAATTCATAAAATTTACTTTCTTAACTTAAATTTGTTATTATAATAACATTAAAGACTTTAAAATAACATATTGACATTATCTGGCACAATTCATATCATCACATCAGATTTGGAAAAATAACACAAACGGGAGATATATCATGAAACTCAGAAAAATATTTGCTGTTCTTTTAATTATGCTTATAGCAGCTGCAGGTTCCGCTTTCGCCGGCGGCAGCAGTGAGGATTCAAAAGCTGCATCAGACAGCGGACGCCCTGTTCTCCGTGTCGCAATGGAATGCGGCTATGCACCGTACAACTGGACACAGACAACTGATGCAAACGGTGCGGTTCCGATAGCAGATTCAAACGACTATGCATACGGCTATGACGTGATGATGGCAAAATATATTGCCGAGCAGCTCGGCTATGACCTTGAAATTGTAAAGCTCGACTGGGATTCTCTCGTACCGGCAGTGCAGTCAGGTGTTGTCGACTGTGTCATCGCAGGCCAGTCAATCACATCAGAGCGTCTTCAGATGGTTGACTTCACAGAGCCTTATTATTATGCATCAATCATCTGCCTCGTGAATGAAGGAAGCGAATATGAGAATGCACAGGGCGTCAGTGATCTTGCAGGCGCAGTGTGCACAAGCCAGATGAACACAATCTGGTATGATGTGTGCCTTCCGCAGATTCCCGATGCCGAAATTCTCCCGGCACAGGACAGTGCTCCGGCAATGCTTGTCGCACTCAACAGCGGAAGAGTTGATCTCGTATGTACAGACATGCCTACAGGACAGGCAGCTCTTGTTGCATACCCGAATATGAGGCTTCTTGATTTCTCAGGCAGCGATGACGACTTCGTTGTCAGCGAAGAAGAGATCAACATCGGCATTTCCCTTGCAAAGGGCAACAGCGAACTCAAGGATGCAATCAACGGTGTTCTTGCAACTCTCACAGTCGATGATTTCACAAGAATGATGAACGAAGCAATTTCAGTCCAGCCTCTTGCACAGTGAGATAAAAAGAAATGACCATTGCTGAAATGAATTTTTTCCAGAGGATGGTATACATCCTTCAGCGTTACGGCCTCTCCCTTCTGGAAGGGGCCGCAACTACGATGGTGATAGCCATCGTATGCACATTCCTCGGCTGTGTGATCGGTTTTGCCGTCGGTCTTGTTCAGACCACGGAGGCACATAAGAACGCAGGTGTTTTCAAACGCGGACTGCTGAAAACCGTAAAGCTCATACTTACGGCATATGTCGAGGTTTTCAGAGGAACACCGATGATGCTGCAGGCAGCTTTCATCTATTACGGGATGAGTCAGGTTTTCGGCATAAACCTCGGCATGTGGAGTGCAGCTTTCATCATTGTATCCGTCAATACCGGTGCATATATGGCAGAGACTGTCAGAGGCGGAATACTTTCTGTTGAAGCCGGACAGAGCGAGGGCGCAAGGGCAATCGGCATGTCACATTTCCAGACAATGCTGCTGGTCGTTCTTCCGCAGGCTCTGAGAAACATCATGCCTCAGATCGGCAACAACCTGATCATCAACATCAAGGATACATGCGTGCTTTCCATCATCGGAACAGTTGAGCTGTTCTTCACGTTCAGAAGCATCTCAGGTGCGCTTTACACTTATTTCGAAGCCGCATCCGTCACGATGATAATCTACTTCATCCTGACATTCACCTGTTCACGCATACTCCGCTATATCGAGACAAAGATGGACGGGCCGTCCAGTTTCGATCTTGCCACCAGCGATACTCTTGCCTTCACAAGCGGAATGACAAGATACAATAAGAAGACAGGAGGCACATACTGATGGATGAAATTCTGAAAGTGGAACATCTTGTAAAGACATTCGGAACGAACGAAGTTCTCAAAGATATAGACTTCTCTGTTTACAAAGGTGATGTGATCAGCATAATCGGCTCTTCCGGTTCCGGTAAATCCACACTGCTCAGATGCATCAACATGCTGGAAGACGCAACCGGGGGAAAGATCCTGTACCATGGCAACAACATTCTTGACGGCGGTATTGATGAAGATCAGTACCGTACAAAAGTCGGCATGGTTTTCCAGAGTTTCAATCTCTTCAATAACTACACGGTACTGGGCAACTGCATGCTCGGTCAGACGCATGTGCTTAAAAGAAGCAGGGAAGAGTCAAGAAAGCGTGCGATGGAATACCTTGAGAAAGTCGGGATGGAACAGTACATAAACGCTAAACCTCGTCAGCTTTCAGGCGGACAGAAACAGAGAGTGGCCATTGCAAGAGCTCTTGCGATGGATCCGGAGGTTCTTCTTTTTGATGAACCGACAAGCGCGCTTGATCCCGAAATGGTCGGCGAGGTTCTCGATGTCATGAAGAATCTGGCTGAAAGCGGAATGACTATGCTTGTCGTCACGCATGAGATGGCTTTTGCCCGCGACATCTCAAAACGTGTGGTGTTCATGGCTGACGGAAGAATTGAGGAAGAAGGCTCTCCCGATCAGATATTCAATCATCCGAACAAAGAAAGAACGAGAGAATTCCTTTCAAGATTCACAAAAACCCTGAAAGACTGAAAACTTCTGTTCTTCTCTATGCTTCATCCCCGCTCATACGGGGATGTTTTTTCATCCTTGGGGAACATTCTGGAGTTTTCTCACCAGACGACAGGCTCTTCACCATTTGCTTTCAGAAATTCATTGCACAGCCTGAAATGATTATTGCCGAAAAATCCGCGGTAGGCGCTCAGCGGGCTGGGATGAGCCGACTCAAGTATCAGATGCACATTGTTGTGTATCAACTGTTTCTTGCTTCTGGCATAACTTCCCCACAGCATGAACACCTTCGGCCTGCTGTCCTGGGCTAACAGACTGATGGCTCCGTCGGTAAGAGTCTGCCAGCCGAGGGAGGAATGTGAAGCGGCTCTGTGTGCAATTACGGTAAGCGAACTGTTGAGAAGAAGCACCCCCTGTCTGGCCCAGCGCGTGAGATCGCTCGACCACGGCCCCTGCTCTACTCCTTCCCTCATTATTTCCTCATGGATGTTCTTAAGCGAAGGAGGCTCCTCCACATTTTCCCTGACAGAGAAAGAAAGGCCCATGGCCTGTCCTTCCTCATGATAGGGATCCTGACCGACAATGACCACTTTTGTCTGGGAAAATCCTGTAAGGCGGAAAGCATTGAAAATCTCATTCATGGGAGGATAAACAACTTTTGACGCATACTCTCTTTTCAGCTCGGCCTTAAGGGTCAGGTAATAAGGTTTTACCTGTTCTCTGTCAAAAAACGGCTGCCAGTCATTTGCCACATTTATCATAATGCACCTCCGTCTGTGTAATATGGGCGATCAGAGGTGATGCCGAGAGACAGCAGGACTCTTTCCATTGAAGAAAGCCTTGAGCGGAATGAATCAAAGTCCTTCTCGCCTGACAAAAGCCAGAAGTTCTCGCTTAAGGCGGCAAGACGCGGGAAAAGCATATAGTTCACGTCCTCCGCCCTGTCCAGTTTTTCCGTCCAGAGATTTCCCTGTCCGCCGGCTATTTTCACCTCCCCCTCATACATCTTCATATTATAGGAAGAAAAAAGAGTATTGACTCCTATGTTTCCCATTTCATCAGCTTCATCAGCCTGCTTGTAATCAAGATAGGCTCCATCATCATGGCGGCAGACTATTATCCTGTTGCCGTTCTCAAGTATGGTTCTCACCCTTTCCTCATCACAGCGCCAGAGAAGAAATGTTATGTCCTTATCCACTGGAAGAGAGGGAAGAAAACGGGCGGCATCATCCCACAGAATCACACTCATTCCATCAGGCATGCAGTCTTTCACAAGACGTCTGGTGAAAAGCCATTGGGCTTTTTCAATGTCCAGAGAGGAAGCAGAGACTGCATCACGGCATCTGCTGCAGTCTCTCCATGCCGTCACGGGACATTCATCTCCGCCGCATACAATTCTTGAAGAAGGAAAAAGAGTGTGAACATCATTAAGGATTTTTCTTATGACTTCATATGTTTCATCATTTCCCATGCACAGCACTTCATCAAAAACACCATATGTGCTTCTTGCCTCATAGGGCCCGCCGCTGCAGCCGATCTGAGGACAGGAAGAAAGCAGGGCCGACACATGTCCGGGCATCTCAATTTCGGGAATGACTTCAATGCCGAGCTTTGCTGCCCTTTCAGCGACAATGTTCACATCACTGATGCTGTAGAACCGCTCGCTGCATATTGAGGGAAATGAAGGCAGGGAAAGCCGCCATCCCTGATCATCCGTAAGATGCCAGTGGAATACATTCAGATGGTACACCGCCATGGCATCAAGAAGGGTAAGAATATAATCAACGGGAAAATAATGGCGCGCACAATCAAAGAGCAGCCCTCTGTGCCGATACGAGGGACCATCCTTGACATTACCTGCGAATAGATACCCCTGCGAAATGGCTGAAAGCTGTCTCAATGTTCCCATTGCATTGAGAAGCCCGCTTTCATCTGAATAAGAGACAATAAGCCTTTGCCGGGTTATATCAAGCTCGTAGAAACCTTTTTCAAGCCCTTCTTTTCTTGCTGTGTGAACACTCAGGCTTCCATCCCTGAAGATATCTGCGTAATAACCAAGGCACTCTTCATCACCTGAAAGACGGAATGAAGAAAAAGGAAAAGCTTCACCCGAACAGTGATATTCCCTGATGCGGGGTATGATGGAAAGCACAGGATCATTCATCTCTCTTGATCCTCCAGAACAGAAGTCTTGCTGCAAGAATGACAAGAGAAGATATGAGTGTCAGACAGGCAAAAAGATCGGGAAATCTTGTATAGAATGTAAGACCTGCATTCTCATATACAGGCACTTCATAGATATGCCAGTCCTGAGTGAAAGGCTCAAGCGGCTCCACCACCTGCCCGTCAGGCGTTATGAGACAGGTAATGCCGCTGTTTGTGCTTCTCAGGAGAGGACGCCTGTTCTCTATTGCTCGGAAAAGTGCCAGCTGCATGTGCTGCACCTCTGCGGGAACTGCGCCGGACCATACATCATTTGTCATATTCAGCAGGAAATCGGCACCGTTTCTGACGAAGTCGGCAGAAAGATAGCCGAAAGTATCCTCAAAGCAGATCGGAGTCGAGAAATGGATTCCGTCATACTCGAAAACGGTTGCCTCTTCTCCTTCTTCCCACCAGTTGTAGTCATTTGCAAGCAGCAGCTCATACAGCCATGGGAATTCTTCTTCATAAGGGAAATGCTCTGTGAACGGCACAAGATGCTGCTTTCTGTATGTTTCCTTCACTTCTCCGTCTGAAAAGAGTATGACGGTATTGTATTTCTTCCAGTTCCACGTACCGTCAGGAAGATAAGGAGGCAGCGATTCATCTGCAATGACCCCTTCGGGATTTCCCGTCACAAGCGGAACGGGAAGAGAAAGGCCGAAGTTCACAAACTCCTCACAGAGCCTGCTTCTTGCATTGCTGGCAGGATATGCCATATTCCATGTTACAGAGGGAACAAAAGCTGTTTCAGACCATGCGATGATGTCAGGGTCCTCCTCAAGGGCTTCAAGCGACATGTTTTTCAGATTCTCGAAATTTCTCCTGTAGGTCGCATCTCCCCCTTCCCATGTGTCCGCGCTGTGCTGGATGGAAGCTATTCTCACCACTCTGTCAGGCTCAAGGCTGTCATAATGCCAGAAGGCGAACATGCCGTAAATGAGAATGGCAAGGTAAATGGAGACAACAACCAGAATATCTGTGTAGTAAATACCTGCCTTTCGTTCTGTAATAATCTTTGCCGCAAGGCTCTGGCTCACCGTCATGATAAGGCATATACCCCATATTCCCGTTATATCGGCAATCTGGATGAATGTAGTGAAGCTTGTCACTGCAGATGAGAGGTTTCCGTACGGATAGCCCAGGAAGCCCTGCTGGGTGAGAAAAAGATATGAGACATAGAAGAGTGCCTGCACTATGTAGCTGTATTTTCCGAAAAGCGATGTGGCAAGCTTGAGGAATATGAAGAGAGGAATGTACTGGATGCTCTTGAGTACCGGCGCGATGAGTATTGCCAGAGGATGGAAGGTGCTGAGCCAGTAGTTGTAGAAAATGAAGAAAAAGAAACCGTAGACGATTCCCAGAAAAGGCAGATGCGACCAGCGCGCCCTGTTCACAAGGCAGAATACGGGAATGAGTGAGAAGAACGAGATGATTCCCCACCCGCTGTCGCTCAGCGGTCCCGGAAAAGCCAGGGATGCTATGAAAGCACAAAGTATGAGGAATAATGATTCAAGCAGGAAAATGCCGAAAGACTTAAGAAATCTTCTCAAATGATACCTCCCGTTTTAAAGGAAATAATATATAATTATGAAACCATTGAAAACCGGAGAGTGAAATGCAATACAGTTTTCTTGTGCTGCTTCAGAGTCTCAGCAATGATTTTCTCACAAATGCGGCAAACTTCCTCTCACTGCTGGGAGAGGAATCATTCCTGATAGTCATCCTTCTGCTCATCTATTACATCTGTGACAAGAAGGCAGGCTTCTCCATATTCTCAAGCCTTCTCGGAGCAGAGATTCTCACAAATGCCGTAAAGGCCGTTGTCAGGGCACCGCGTCCGTTCACCGTTCATCCGCATCTGCTTGCAGACAGGCTTGAAACGGCAACAGGCTACTCTTTCCCTTCCGGACATACTACAGGAGCCGCGGCTTTCTACGTTGCGGCGGCAAGGGAAAGCGGAAAGAAAACACTGCTTGTCCTTTCACTGATCCTTGCCTCCCTGATCGGACTCAGCCGCAATTATCTCATGGTTCACTGGCCTGTGGATGTTGCTGCAGGCATGATGATAGGCCTTGTTTTCGCACTCGGCATAAGCCTGATATTTGACAGGATATATGAAGACAGGGACCTGCGAATCCGCTTCTGCACCATTTACAGTGTTTCCGGCGGCGTCCTTGCCCTGATCCTCACCGTCCTGCTTTCGTTAAATGCTGCGGATGAGACGGCGTTCTCCGATCTCATGAAAATACTCTCGCTTTCATGCGGAGCCTACGCCGGGTGTCTCCTTGAAACAGAAAAGGTGAACTTCAAAGTATGCCGCAGTGCGGGAAAAGGAGTTGCCAATATGGCTTTCTCCCTTATCATCATACTGGCAATAATGGGACTCAAGGCAGTAATTCCGCCGCAGTATTATTATCCGGGTTCATTCGTCCGCTATTCACTTCTGGGCTTCTGGGCCACAGGACTTTATCCTCTCATTGCAGTGAAGCTAAAGCTGCTTGGGGTAGCTGAGACCCTTTAATTTCAGATAGTGGTCAAGGGTGTTCTTGTCATAAAGACGTCCTGAAAGCAGACGGGAGAAAAGAATGCCGCACACATATGCGTCACTTGATGCCAGATGGGCATCGTACTCCATATGAAGATAATCCGAAACAAGCACACCGAGACGGTGCGATCTGAAGTGCGGCAGGAAACGTCTGGCAAGCGCCAGAGTGCAGTAATAATCAAGATGAGGCAGCTTTATGCCGTAGTATTCAGCTGTCTTTCTCAGCACATTCATGTCAAACTGTGCATTGTGCGCCACAAGCGGATCACTGCCGATAAAAGACATGATCTCATCATAGCGCTCATCAAATGTCTTTTCCCAGCGGCAGTCCGACGGCACTATTCCATGCACGTTGATGTTCCCCTGACTGAAATACATCACGGGCGGTCTTATAAGCGTATAGTATGAGTCCCTCTGGCGGCCTTCCTCATCAAAGCGGGAAAGTCCGACAGAACAGGCACTGTTGAAATCACTGTTCGCAGTCTCGAAATCTATTGCAACATAGTTCATGCACACAAATCTAATCCATTATGTGATGAAATGGCTAGACATGCTTTTTCCATTTTCCTGTACCGCAAAGTGCCTGAAAAACCTTGCCGCTCACCCTGATATGGTATTCTTCATCGCATGATGGAATGAAACAGCACTCTCCTTCCTTCAACATTATATGATCAGATGAGGTTCCCACCCTCGCCTGTCCTTCCGTACAGATTGCGATTGACGGCAGACTCTCCCTTATATCATAGGAACCGCTCGGCAGCACGGCCAGTGCCCATCCGCTTCCCTGCGCGATCTGACGCAGGAACTGGTCAGGAACAAGAGGAATCTTGCCGGTGAATGAAAAATCATAGTCAATGAGATTCAATGCATCCATGACATCCTTATGCTTGCTGCTCATTCCGATCCTGACTTCATTGTCTGAAGAATCCTCAATTTCTATCCCTGTTGCATGGATATAGGAATGAAGCATTCCGCTTTTTATGTAAACAGTCTCCCCTATCCTCATTGAAATCACGTTCATAAGATAAGGTACGACAACCGACGGGTCATTGCCGAAAAGGTCATGAATCCTGACACTTATACCTCTTTCCGTGTAATATACGCCGCCCTTTGTAAGCTCTTCCCCACTCTCATCAAGACCTCTGAGATATTCGTCTATCAGGAGATCAAGTTCACTCTGAGGCAGAGTGAACAAAGTCTTGAAAATTCCCCTTATGGTTCTGCTGGAGGAAAAATATTTTGTGAAAGATTCAGGACAAAGCCTTTTCAGATGAAAGGCAGCAGATTCCGCATCCCTGAAACCGACAAGCAGAGTTGACGGGGTCAGAGCACAGAAAAGCTCGCTTTTGCAATTCTCATCCTTGTAATTCAGCTCGCTTGTCAGTCCTTTCCTTCTTTTCAGCTCCTCTTCCCTCCATCCGCGCTGAGCCTGGACTTTGTCCGGGTGCACATGCAGACTCAGAGGATTATTGACAGCAAGCACTTTGAGCATGAGAGGGAAAGGCTCACCTCTGCTCAATCCGGCAAGCAGTTCCGGAGACTTGTCAAGATAATCCTTGAGAAGGCTTCCGTCTTCAAGCTCAGCCTGTCCGTCAGGATGAACGCCGAACCAGGCTTCAGCCTGAGGCTGTCCGTCAGCTTTGTAATGAAAAAGAGAGGGAAGAACATCACGGGATCCCCACCAGTAGTTTTTGATGCATCCTTTTATCTTGACTATCTGCATGTCACCTCCTCAGATCGGCACAGTCAAATTGTAGCACAGGAAAAAGGATGGCTGTGAATTAATTCTCAACTCCCAGTGTGAAGGCAATAGAAAGCATGTCGAGAGGTTTGTCTCCGAGCTCATCACCATATTCATGCACTGCATAAAGCAGATCGATTGTGAAGATCTGGAAATCGAATGTGAACCCGAATGACAGGTAGCCGCTGTTAAGCCCCATGCGGAAATCGAAGGTGTTCATCAATCTGACTTCCAGCCCCATCCTGCTTCTGATTATGATGTTATCAACAGAAAGAGGAGCTGAAAAAAGTCCGGCAAGATCAACAAGATCACAGGCTGCCGTCAGATTTATCCACTCCCATAATCCCTCATCCGGAGTTGAGAGAGAGAAACCTGCATCAAGAGAAACAGGCGTGTCAAATGAATAGCTGACTCCTCTTTCGGCACTGCCTGGACTCACAGAGCCGAGGTATCCGCCGGTCAGCATATAATAAAGCTGGTTTATGCCGCTGTATGTCTGCATTCTGTAGCGTCCATTCACATTTCTCGCCGCAAAAGCGAATGTGAGGATATCGCGGTAAGAATAGGCAAAGCCGAAATCTACGGGGATTGCAAAACCGAATGCAACAGGAATCTGGTTAAGCACAAGTCCCATACTGTCTTCGTCATTGTAAATGCCGAGCAGGCTCCCGGCACTAAGTCCTCCGGTACTGGAAGGCTCATACATATTGTCAAGAGAGAATCCCCGGAAAACAAGGTGGGCACCGATACCAAAACTGAACGTATGGTTCTGTGCAACGGTGAAGGGCATGGCAAGGGCAAGACTTGCCGCTAGATTCGCTTCCATGACAAGAGTGCTTGACTCACCTCCGGAACCCATACTGTGAATATCCACTCCCATATCAAGGCTCAGTCCGGTTATGCCGGATATAAATCCCGTACCGGCATGTGCGGAAATGACATCTCCGTATCCTGATCCTATCGAGTTTATGAGCTGGTTTACGGCTCTGGTCATATCTTCGGGACTGTCATTCTGGGTCAGGAATATATCAAGTGCTCCGCCAGGCTGGACAAGTTTGTTGAAATTATAAAGCGTGAGGTTCAGTGACGGAAGAGACACATACTGATTCCTTGCCGAGACAAGTGCAGGATTGGAATACATTACTTCATCATAACGTGCGGAAGCAACAGAAGTTCCGCCCATGGACTCATTCCTGACGGCAAGAGGACTGTATGCCGATACAGCCCCCCTCTGAAACGCATGCAGAGAACAGCTGATGAAAATGAAAAGAATGGCCATCATGCCGATCTGTCTCACCGCATATCCTCCAGGACATTGAGCAAAAGGCTGTTAAGTGCATTCCACAGCCATTGTGATCCGGTGGCAGAGCAGGCACTTTTCGCCTTTCCAAGAGCATCCGCCATGATGTCCACGAAATCTGTTTCCATGCCGGTGAATGCACTCTCAAAAGCCGAGAAAACATCACGGCATGTGATGATTGAATGATCAAAATACGAAAGAGCATTTTCAACTACATACATTATTATTCTCAGATCAAGGACATCACGGGAGGTGAGAGTGCCATCATCATCCGGAATAAAAGACTCCAGCAGATCTGCAAGATGTGAATATTCTTCTTTTTCCCTGACCATCTGGATGAAAGATTCCAGATATCCGGCAGTATTTTCAGCATATTCTCCCAGCGGTTCTTCTGCTTCACTGGCAAGCGCTCTGGCAAGATCTTTTTTCTTTATGGAGTTCTCGCTTGCATTTATCAGACTGTTCATTGTCTTCTCTTCAAGCGGGGCAAGCACCGTTGCGCATGAGAAGCCCAGATCCAGAATGTAGATACCGTCAAATGAATACATGCCATCTTGCTCTTCAAGCACTTCCGTATTCCCTGCATCCGGATAAACTTCATTTATAAGCTCTGCAGAATCCACACTGACAACACCTGTCTCCACAGCAATGTTTTCTTTGAGTCTGGATGTAAGATCATACAAGGCCTCGAAGCTTGCCAGAGAACATGAGACTGACAGCAGCATTGTCATAATGATGATCAGAGCAGAACGGAACATATATGCAATATTACATTGAAGCCGCTGGATAAAACAGCGGCCATGATGGAATAATCAGCAGTGACAGCCGCAGGAATGACCTTCATGTGAATGATGATCGCACTCATGCCCCTCTTCATGGTCATGATGGGAGCAGTTCGCATCCTCACTGTATGCGAGTGTGCCGGCAAGCAGGGCATCAACCGCAGCATCCGCATTTCCGCTGACACCGGCATACAGCCTTATTCCATAACTCTCAAGAGCATTCTTTGCACCTATTCCGATACCGCCGCAGATAAGAGCATCTATTCCATTGTGCGAAAGAAGACCTGCAAGCGCACCGTGTCCCTGTCCGTCTGACGATACAACCTGTGAAGAGACGACCTTTCCGTCCTCAGCTGTATAGACTTTGAATTCCTCCGTATGTCCGAAATGCTGGAATACGGATCCCTTATCATAAGTAACTGCAATTTTCATAAAAAGCCTCCGGCTTCTAATGTGCAAAAAAATAATGGAAAAGTAAAGCTTTCAGAAGACTGCACCATCTTATTTTCCTTTGTGATATGTCCCGCAAGTATTATCATTAGTTTACAGGAGAGTGATATGGCAGACTTCACGGCACGTGCTATAAGGGAGACTTTTCTCCAGATACTGAATGAGAAACCGCTTGCTTCGATAACTGTGAAGGAAATCGTCACAAGATGCGGCATCAACAGGAATACCTTTTATTACCATTTTCATGACATACCTTCCCTGCTTGAGGACATCGTGGAAAGAGATGCCGGGAAAATAATGTCAGAGGACAGAAAACACTGTTCTCTTGAGGACTGCCTTGAAGATGCCATAAATTTCACACTTGAACACCGCAATGCGGTGAAGAACATCTACTCATCCGTCAGCAGAAGCATTTTCGAGCAATCTCTGTGGAGAGTCTGCGGACATGTGGTTTCATCATACGTCGACATCGCAGATGAAAAAGGCAGACTGCATGATGACAAACGCAATATGATAATCCAGTACCTCAAGGCCGTACTTTTCGGCCTTTCATCACTCTGGCTCGAAAGCGGTCTTGATGAAAACATCCTGACACAGCTTCACTCAATCGCGGCGCTCAAGGAAGGGGATCTTGAAGAACTTGTGGAAAAAGCATCCCGGACATGAACGGCACTGTGCCCGGAATTCAGGCAAAGCCAGTGTTCTGCCCATATATGCAGACTGCATTCCCCGTTAATTTTGGCTTCATACAAACCAGAATTACGGAGGAAAAAATGTATTATTCAAGCGGAAACTATGAAGCATTCGCACACCCATTGAAACCGGAAGGAGTCGAGAGGAAAAGTGCCCATATCGTGGGCACGGGGCTGGCGGCGCTTACGGCGGCCTGCTATCTTGTCAGGGATGCGCAGATGGAGGGCAGCAGAATCCATATCTATGAAAAGGATGCAATACCCGGCGGTGCCTGCGACGGGTACGAATATCCGGCTCTCGGCTATGTCATGCGCGGGGGAAGGGAAATGGACAACCATTTTGAGGTAATGTGGGATCTTTTCCGTTCAATCCCGTCCATAGAGAAGGAAGGCATCAGTGTACTCGATGAGTACTACTGGTTAAACAAAAGGGATCCCAACTACTCGCTCTGCCGTGCAACAGTCAACAGAGGTGAAGATGCCCATACCGACGGAAAATTTGCAATCAGCGACAAAGGTGCGATGCAGATAATGAAGCTCTTCTTCACCCCCGATGAGGAACTTTACGACAAAAAGATCACTGAATATTTCGATGAAGAGGTTCTTTCATCAAATTTCTGGCTGTACTGGAGAACCATGTTCGCCTTTGAGAACTGGCACAGCGCACTTGAGATGAAACTCTACATAAAGCGGTTCATACATCATGTGGGAGGCCTTCCGGACTTCAGTGCACTGCGTTTCACACGCTATAACCAGTACGAGTCCATGATACTTCCAATGATCAGCTATCTTGAAAGTCACGGAGTTCAGTTCCATTACAATACAAAGGTCGTGAATGTTGTTTTCGACATCTCAGAAGATAAGAAGAAAGCCTCAAGAATAGACATCCTTGCAGACGGTGAGACTCACTTCGTGAATCTCAGCGAAGACGATCTTGTTTTCCTGACTCCGGGCGGCTGTGTGGAGAATTCGACATACGGAAGCCAGAACACAAAAGCGGAATACTCCCCCGGCCTTAAAGTAGGCGGAGGCTGGGATATGTGGAAGAAGATAGCAGCCCAGGATCCCTCTTTCGGCAATCCTGAAAAATTCTGCTCGAAGCCAGAGGCGACCACATGGATGAGCGCGACTGTCACCACTCTTGACGACAGGATCATTCCCTATATCAAAAACATATGCAGAAGAGATCCGTTCTCCGGAAATGTCGTCACAGGCGGCATCGTCACAGTGAAGGACTCAGCCTGGCTGCTGAGCTGGACGATCAACAGACAGCCTCAGTTCAGAAACCAGAAAGAAGGACAATGCGTTATCTGGCTTTACGGATTGTTCTTTGACAGGGCTGGAGACTACATACACAAACCGATGAAGGAGTGTACAGGAAAGGAAATATGTGAAGAATGGCTGTACCATCTGGGTGTTCCTGAGAATCTTATCGGAACACTTGCCGGGGAAAGTGCGAACACAGTACCTGTGATGATGCCATATATCACGGCATTTTTCATGCCGCGCAGGAAAGGCGACAGACCTGATGTGGTTCCTCAGGGATCAGTCAATTTCGCCTTCATAGGTCAGTTTGCAGAAACAGAAAGAGACACGATATTCACAACCGAATACTCAATGCGTACCGGCATGGAAGCTGTCTACACTCTTCTTGACATCGACAGGGGCGTACCTGAGGTCTGGGGCAGCACATATGACATACGGGATCTGCTGAATGCTGCTGTCCAGATAAGGGACGGACACCCTGTCACTGACATGAATCTGCCAATGAAAGAGAAAATGGCGCTTCATATGGTTCTTGAGAAGATCAGGGGAACAGATATCGAAAAACTGCTTAAACAATACAATGTAATCTGAAAGACTCCCTCCTCTCCGTCCTGGTTTCATATCAGGGCGGAGTCTTTTCCCTTCTGTCCTTACATGTATGTGAACCAGTAATCACAATAGGATTGAAAAAAAATGGAATTGCCTGTCAAAAAGAGGCAATCCCGTTTTCATGCATTTCAGTTCCGTAAGCGGCCGACGGGAATCGAACCCGCATCAGAGGCTTGGGAAGCCCCTGTACTACCACTGTACTACGACCGCGAAGATATTCATCAGTTTATGCAAGATCTTCTGCCTTTATTCTGTCATAAACTATGTCATAACGGCGCTGGATCAGGCTGTTGGGGCCATAAGGATCAACAGCCCTTAACCTTCCCCCGAGGACGAGCGCATTGTCATCACTGCTTCCGATTTCATCATCAAAGAAACAGCACCACTCAAAAGCCCGGTTGTCCTCTTCACTTTCCACAGCCTCGGGGTTGCCAAGCAGAGTGAGGGAAATTATCGCCTTTCTCTCTTCCTCTCCTTCCCTTGACACCTCGATATAGCAGACAGCTTTCTCTCCGTCATAAAGGTATGTGCCGTTCCTGTCCATTTTCACGGAGCCGAAGCGGTAATCATCAAAACCGTCAGCTGTAAGAACTTCCCTGGCAAGGGACATCCAGTATGACCTGTACTGTGCAGACAGCCTGCCGGTATTCTCAAGTCTCTCCGACTCCTCTTTTCTGCTCATCCATCCCATATTCCGTGCGACAATAGACGCAAGCTCACTGTCATGGCTTGAGGCAAGATATGAAAAAAGCGCGGAGGAAGCACTTCTGAGTGAAAGACTTGAGAAATCGGGAACGGACGCGTATGATGAGAAGACATCCTGCAGTGCCTCATTCT
This sequence comes from uncultured Spirochaetales bacterium, assembly GCA_949285145.1. Taxonomy (GTDB): domain Bacteria; phylum Spirochaetota; class Spirochaetia; order Sphaerochaetales; family Sphaerochaetaceae; genus Bullifex. The sequence continues at coordinate 18,920 of CASDXQ010000017.1, forward strand.
CCTCATCTGTCAGTGTGCAGGTTCCGCAATCTGCGTCATCAAGACGCATTATCTCGTCAAGAACGGCTGAAAGAGGAAATTCCTTTCCTTCAATTTCATAAAGATTTTCTTTTCTGGTAATTGTCATACACTCAAAACAAACGGGCACGCAGATGGTGCCCGTATAGCTCCTATTGATCAGTGCATCAGATCAAGATCGAACTCTGCCATGACTGCAGGCATTGAACAGCCCCAGCTCTCAAGCACCTGAGGATGGACTTCACCGTATCGTCCGATCTCGATGCCCTCATGCATGACTTTTGCAGCACGTCCGGGGATGAATCGCTCGTCACCTTCTACAGCCTCAAGGGTATATTCAATGTGCAGGAAATACATCAGCGTCTGAACATAGCTTGATGCTTCATTGAAGCTTATCTGGTTGTCAGCGGCAAGAAAACCGAGATTGTTTCTCGTTGTCGTGCCGCTGTTGTCCTTATCATCTTTGAAACACACCTTCCCGATCTCGAAAATTCTGTGTGGATAGACAGCATGTCCAGAGACGGACTCGCTTTCCAGCAGGGAAGGAAGAATTGAAGGACGCACTACTTCATAATTCTCACTCATCGGATTTGCAATGAAGACAACATTCTCGTCACTGATGTGCATATTATCGATGTATTCCTTTCTTGAGCCGAGATAATTGTACATCATTTCCTGAAAACCGAGACCCACCATAAGATGTTTCACCTTTCTGCTGTATTCTTCTGCAGGAGAAAGATAGCCTTTTGTGAATTCATTCGGCAGTACCGGCTCGAACTTTGAAAGTCCGTGGCCGATCATTATATCCTCCACGATATCAACAGAGTGCAGGAAGTCGTTTCTGTATTCCGGACAGCGCACTGTGATCACACCGTCCCTGACAGAAGCTTCAACTCCCATTCTTTTCAGAGCTTCAACGCACTCCTCCCCTGTAAGGGCAAGACCGAGTTCCTTCTCGACAAAAGAGACATCACACTTTGTCTCTTCCTGGAAATAATAAGGCACGGTGATCTCGCTCCCGTACTTTGTTTCCCTTGCGAGCTTTACCTTCACAGGAAGTATTCTGAAACCCATGTCAGCCATATCGCATGCGAGGATATTCGCGGCAAGAAGGATATCATCAATGATCGGGCCTGAAATATCGACAAAAAGATCTTTGTCACCGACCTTGACAGCACCGAGGTAAGCCGAGTTGATGATCGGTGAGAAACTGAGTGTATCACCTTTGTTGTCATAAAGATAGGGATAGCGCGGCTTATCCTTGATTATGTATGCATATTCCTTTCCTTTGGGATGCTTCTCAAGAATCTCGCGCAGCGTGAGCTTTTCCTCCATTCCCAGAGGAATGAAAGAAGTCCTGTCAGGATCAGCTCCGATATAATGCACAGGGTACTCTATCAGATCCGAGCGGAAAATACCGATTGCGATTGTCTTTCTCTTGCGTCCGAAGTTCTGACAGAGTTTCTCCTGACTCTGAATGAGATTGATGAGAAGCTCTTCAGTGACTTCACAGCCTTCTGCGGCAAAGCTTATGGAGAAATCGCGGATACCCAGACAGGATTCATAATCGATATGAACCCTGTTTCCGCTGTCCATTGTCTTTGTGCGGCTGGAGAAGAAATCATAACGTGGGATATCTCCTGTGCGATATGTCTTGAGAGCGCGTGCGACTCCTGCTGCGGACCAGAGATCCGGACGGTTTGTATCGTTGAGCTCAATTTTTATGCTTCCCTCTTCCCTTCCGTCAAGTTCAGCCTTGGCAACAGGGAAAATCTCATTCATTTCATCATCTGTATATGTCTTTCCTGCAAGGGAGAAGAACATTTTCTCAGGTACTTCAATCTTGGGCATCAGTTACCCCTCCTCATTCTCACACTCTCGATATCAGGAGTGAAGAGTTCTCTAAGGTCATTAAGACCAAGATGCATGAGAGCCATGCGGTCAATGCCGAGACCCCATGCAAGAACAGGAACATCAAGTCCCAGCGCCTTTGTCACCTCGGGGCGGAATATACCGCTGCCGCCCAGCTCGAACCAGCCGAGAACAGGATGCTTGATATGAACCTCGATACTGGGTTCCGTGAACGGGAAATATCCGGGAACATACTTGACTTCAGTTGCGCCTGCGACTTCTTCGGCAAACATCTTGAGAAGTCCGAGAAGGTTTCTCAGATTGACATCCTTGCCGACGACAATGCCTTCTGTCTGGTAGAAATCAGCACCATGTGTCGCATCTACCTGATCATAGCGGAAGCAGCGTGCGACACCGAAATATTTTCCGGGAACTTTTGCATGCGGCAGCTGTGTTGCGGAAAGCACGGTTCCCTGACTTCTCATAACCTGACGGCGTGTGAACTCATGATCAAAAGCATAGCCCCAGCCACGAGAACCCGTATCACCGCCGTTCTCATGAGTCGCGGCAACACGGCTGAGCCAAGGTTCCTCAATTTCCCTGCAGTGTCTGGGTTCCTTTACATAGTAAACATCATGAATATCTCTTGCAGAATGGAACTGAGGCATGAAGAGAGCATCCCCATTCCAGAATTCATTGACTACCAGAGGCCCGTCGAATTCCTCAAAGCCGAGAGAGACAAGCTTGTCCTTGACCCACTGAAGATAGTCTGCATAGGCATTTGTCCTTCCCGGAATCAGACGGCTTACCGGGGCATTGAGCCCATAAGGGCGGAACGTTCCCTTCTTCCATGAACCGCTCTGAATCATCTGAGGAGTCAGAAGCCCGAATTCCTCTCCTGTTATATTGGCCTTGAGAAGCTCGTTTTTTGTCTCGTTTCCAAGCTCAGTGAGTGTGTATACCACATCTTCTTTCTCAATCATCCTGAAAGTGGAGGAAGCCGCGCCTCTCTTCTTCGCCAGCTTGGCAATGGCTTTCTTCTCTGCATCTGAAAGCTCATCCTCCCTGAGCGGTGCCTTCTCCGCCCTGCCGATCAGAGCTCTCTGTACAAGAACCTCTCCATCCAGGGTATCGGAGATGAGACATGCTTTCTTCTCTTCATTCATCGCTGCGGTCTTTGAAGCGGAAAGGCTGCCGAAAGCCGAACCGACATCACTCTGTTCAAGGGAAAGAGCAGAAGCGATGACTGGAAGAGATGCCGGACCGTTTTCTTTCAGATAGGAGAAAATCCTTTCGACAGGAAGCCCTGTCTCTGCCTGTCTGAGGCCGGTCTCTGTCAATTCATAAATCGTGTACTTTGTACGGCTTTTCTCGCAGATGCAGCCTTTAGCGTTCAGCCAGCTGAAAGCCTGATTGCACTGCCCGATCTTGTAGCCCAGTTCATTCACAAGACGGTCAGTCGTTATGTCTTCTTCGGGACTGACATGTCTGAGAAGTCTGACTTCCAGCGGATGAAGATTCTTGACTTCAATATCCATAATAAGGGAACCCCCTTCAAAAATAGTTAGTTGATCGAAGGTTAGTTTATCGATTTAGAACAATTAGAACAAGGGCTTGATCAGAAAGAATCCAGTGCCTGAACCACTGTTTCTGTAGTCGGAATCACCGCTTTTTCAAGAGTTCTGCTGAATGGTATCGGATAATCCAGTGACGATATTATCAGCACTTCCTTCTTCAGCGCCGCAAACATTTCACTGTCTCCCGTGATCATTGCGGAAACGGAAGCGCCGACAGAACCGGCAAGAGGCGTGTCCTGCACGATGATGACACGTCCGGTTTTCAGGACGCTTTCCTTTATTGTCTGAATATCGACAGGCTTGATCGTGGCAAGATCAATATGATCAACGCTTCTTGTGCACAGGCTGAGAGCCTTGCGGCATGTAATCGTTGAATGTGAATAGGAAATAAGCGTGATCTCGTCCCCCTCACTCAGAAGCTGGGCTTTCCCGATAGGAAATGAAGAACGGGCATCGCCGCACTCTCCGATGGTGTCATACAGAGCTTTGTGCTCAAAGAAAAGAACTGGATTCGGATCCCTGACGGCTTCCTTGAGCAGGGCCTTTGCCGTGAAAGGATCAGAAGGACAGACAATTTTGAGGCCGGGGACATTGAGGAACATTGCTTCAAGCGACTGTGTATGCTGGCTTCCGTGTCCGGTGCCTGAGCCCATCGGAGTTCTGAGCACAAGAGGACAATTGAACTGTCCGGCACTCATATAGCGCAGCTTGGCCGCATGGTTTATCAGCGCATCGCTTGCAAGAGTCGAGAAATCTCCGTACATGATTTCCACTACAGGATGCTCGCCCAGCGCTGCCGCACCAGCAGCAAGTCCGGTGAAGGCCTCTTCACTTACAGGTGTCTCAAGCACGCTTTCACTGTGTTTCCCGCTCAAACCGGCGGTAACGCCGAAACATCCTCCGTACAAACCTATGTCCTCTCCGATAAGAACGGCCTTCTCATCCTCGGTAAGTATTTCATCCAGAGCTTCCCTCAGGGCAAGACGGTAAGTAGTGCTGTGCAGACCGCTTTTCCTCACCGTTCCATCCATATGCGGTGCAAGCACGTAACTTCTCAGCTCGTCAAGGGTAAGAACCTGATCACGGCTCTCATATGCTTTCTCATATGCTTTGCCGACCTCTTCCTTCACCTGCGCCCTTATGCTGCGGCAGGTGTCTTTTGAGAGCCCGAGCTTCCGTTCATAGTGAATAAGCGGATCCTTTGCCTTCCATTCGCTTTCCTCTTCACTGGTTCTGTAGACACATTTGTCGGATTTGCTGTGTCCGCACATGCGGTAAGTATCGACTTCGATGAAAGCAGGTTCATTGCGGCTTATCATCCACGCTCTTGCCTTCCTGACCACATCATACACTTCATCAAAATCGTTGCCGTCAGCCTTGAAAGCCTTCATGGAATATCCGGCAGCGCGTGATGCGATGTCGTTTGTGGAAATCATCCTTTCACTTGATGCCGACATTCCGTAATGATTGTTTTCACAATAGAACATGAGGGGAAGAGACCAGACAGAAGCCAGATTCATGCATTCATGCAGGACTCCCCTGCTTGTCGCGCCGTCTCCGAAGATGGCAACCGCAATATTGCGGCTGTTCTGTCTGCTCAGCGCAAAAGCAAGTCCGGCGGCAAGGGCAATGCCGGAACCGACAACGGCGGATGATCCGAAGTTGAAAGTGGATCTGTCGCTCATATGCATTGATCCTCCGATACCCCGGCACAGTCCGTGCCGTGAACCGAAAAGCTCGCTGAACATTGCGGATAAATCCGATCCGCGTGCGACATTGAACCCATGACAGCGGTGGGTGGGGACTATCCAGTCTTCTTTTTCAAGTGCGAGGCACAGTCCAGTATGACTCGCTTCCTGCCCTATATTAAGATGAGTGGTACCATACAGCACCCCATCTGTGAAGAGCTCCCTTACCTTTTCCTCAAAGAAACGGGAACGCAGCATCAGCCTGTATATCTCAATATCACTATCCAATCGGCTACCTCCCAGATGTGCAGTCTTGGAGACGAAACTATCGTTTTCAGATATAAACATGTTCTATGATACCGGAAAAAGACCAGTGAACATCTTTATCAGCATAATACGCATCTGTTATGGCCTTGTCCATAATCAGCCTCTCGTCCATTTCCCTCATATATATTTTTCTGCATGCAAAAGTCAGAACCGACTCATCATAAACAACATAATCCTCAATCCTGCTGTCCTTCAGGGACAGAGAACGTAGCTTATCCTCATCATGCCCGCTGTGGGAACCGCAGTAATGCAGGATGTCTCTCCTGCTTTCAGGAAAGAACGAGAGAGTGAACTTGTCACCTGATTTCAGAAAATCAAAGGTGTGGCGCGAAGGACGCACATATACAGTGACAACAGGTTTGTTCCACAAAATTCCCATAAGTCCCCAGCCTGCGGTCATCAGAGCTGTCGAACTGCCTTTTGCCGCTGAAATAAGGAACCCGTCATCCCTGATCATGGAAAAGGGATTGAACTCAAGCTGGCTTATCAGAACTTCAGATTTCATGACACATTCCTCCTCTTGTCCGGGTATTTCCCGCATCCTTTTATGACATAAACATATTCTATCACAGCCGCAAGGAGGAAAAAAGAAAAATTTCCAGCCCTTCCCCAAAACCATTTATTCACATACAATGATTCACGTCATCACATCAAGGAGAATTTTTCAATGACGAAATCTTTAACTATTCCGCCTCTCACGGACGACCTGGTTCAGGTTCTCATCGATGCAGCGACAATTGAAAGACGCGTAGATGAGATCGCAGCTGAAATCAACAGGGATTATGAGAATGTCAGCGATCCTCTCATACTTGTCGGAATACTGAAAGGTTCTTTCATTTTCCTTTCGGATCTCAGCAGAAAACTCAGGATTCCCCATGTAATAGACTTCATTGCCATATCTTCATACGGCAACCAGGGTACAGAACAGGGAAATGTCAGGATGCTCATGGACACAAGGGAGAACATGAGCGGACGGGATGTTCTGATTGTTGAGGATATCATTGACAGCGGCAACACACTTGACTATCTTCAGCGCAATTTCGCCACACGCGGAGCGAAAAGCGTGAGAATCGCCTCCTTCCTTGATAAGAAAGACTGTCACAGAACCGATATCAAACTGGATTACATGGGTTTTGACATCCCTGACGTATGGGTTGTCGGATACGGTCTTGATTATAAAGAAAAGTACAGAACCCTTCCTTATATCGCGGAAATGCACCCGGTAAAGTGAATTTTTAGGAGAGAGAATCAATGAGTGACAAGTTTTACGTCAGCTACAACACAGTCCACAAGCTGGTCAAGGGACTTGCAGAGAAAATCCTCGCAAGCGGTTTTGACCCGGATGTGATAGTTGCTATCGGATCAGGCGGCTTCATCCCGGCGAGAATCATCAAGACTTTCATCAACAGACCGATTTATGCTGTCGGAATTTCCTATTACGGTGTGGACAAGAAACACAAGGATCATCCGACAAAAATACAGTGGATCGATGAAGTCGCGGATCAGCTCAGGGGAAAGAAAGTGCTTCTGATTGACGAGGTTGACGATACACGCGCAACCCTTGCCTACTGCGTCGGAGAGCTTCTCAGTTACCAGCCCGAAGAGATCGCTGTTCTTGTTCTTCACAACAAGCTGAAGAAAAAGGATGTGGAATTTCCTCCTGAAATCAAACGCTATTACCCTGCTCTCGAAATCGGAGATCAGTGGATCAAATATCCGTGGGATGCAGAAGATATCGAAGAGCATACAAGACTTGAAGCTGAAATGCTCAGGGAAAAGGAGAAAGAAAGTCTATGAGTGTCAATGCAGTTGTAGGTGTTCAGTGGGGAGATGAAGGAAAGGGACGTATCGTCGACTATCTTGCCCGTGATGCGGAAATGGTAATACGCTTTCAGGGAGGCGACAATGCCGGACATACAGTCATAAATGATCTTGGCAAATTCGCCCTTCACATCATTCCATCCGGTGTCTTCAACCCTGAGACAATGAATATCGTATCTGCCGGAACCGTCGTCAATTTCACGACAATGGGTGATGAAATCGACAATATCGAGAAAATCAGCGGAAGATGCATTGACAATGTTTTCATTGACAGAAGAGCACATCTGATCATGCCATACCACTGTCTGCTTGACGGTGCGGAAGAAAGCAAAAGAAGCGAAGGACAGAAGATCGGCACAACCAAAAGAGGCATAGGACCCTGCTACAGCGACAAGGCATCCCGCATGGGGCTGAGAGCCGGAGACCTGCTTGATGAAGAATGGCTGAAAAGCAGAATCGAACTTCTGCTTGCGAAGAAGAACAGAGATCTGGAATACTACGGACTCAAGACATTCACAGTTGATGAGCTCATGGCTCTGTGCAGAAGCTGGAAGGATCGTTTCGGTTCATATATCATCGACTCGGTTCCTGTAGTCAGGGAAGCTGTCGAATCCGGCAAGAAAATCCTGCTTGAGGGTCAGCTTGGTATAATGAGAGATAATGACTGGGGTATTTATCCGTATACAACCAGCAGCAACCCGACCGTTGCAGGCGCATGCAACGGAGCAGGCATCCCGCCGAAAGAAATAGATAAGGTCGTTGGAGTCATCAAGGCTTATTCAACTTCCGTCGGCGGCGGTCCGTACATGACAGAGCTTTTCGACGAGACCGGAGAGAAACTCCGCTCCATCGGAGGAGAGTTCGGAGCCACCACCGGAAGACCCAGACGCTGCGGCTGGCTCGATCTCGTTGCTGCCGACTATGCATGCTATATGAACGGAGTCACAGATCTTGCCCTTACAAAGCTTGATGTCCTTGACAGTTTCGAGACAATAAAGGTATGTACCGGTTACATGATAGAAGGAGAATACTACTCTTACCTGCCCGACACGCTTTATCAGGAAAAGGCGAAACCGGTTTACGAGAGCTTCAAGGGATGGATGAGCGATACAAGCAAATGCAGGACATGGGAAGAGCTTCCGGAGAATGCAAGAAACTACATTCTGGAAATCGAGAAAAGACTTAATACGCATATCACCTATATCTCAGTGGGTCCGGAAAGAGACCAGCTGATTGTCAGATAGGAAGAACATGCCGGGGCTGCCCGGCATGTTTGTCAGAGAAAGCTTATGACAGAATTCAACCATAATACGTTTATATCACCCTTCACATGGCGCTACGGTTCTCCGGAAATGAGAGAGATTTTCTCAGAACGCCACAAAAGAATTCTCATGCGTACCGTGTGGATAGCTCTTGCAAAGGCAGAGGCCGTATGCGGTCTTGTGACGGAAAGCCAGATCGAGGAACTCGAAACACATAAATACGATATAGACATTGAACGGGCCAGTCAGATTGAAGCCGAGATAAAACATGATGTGATGGCGGAAATAAAGACTTATGCCGGGCAGTGTCCCCATGCAGGAGCGATCATACATCTGGGGGCAACGAGCATGGACATCCTTGACAACATGGATGCAATGAGGCTGAAAGAGGCTCTGAATCTCATAATCCGCGAGAGCCGCAAGCTGCTTTCTTCATTCATCGACAAGGCTGAGGAATACAAAAATCTTGCATGCATGGCATTCACCCATCTCCAGCCGGCGGAGATCACCACGGCAGGATACCGTATCAGTCAGAGCATACAGGATTTATGCGACGACATAATCCGTCTTGAAGAGGTATGCAGCTCAATCAGGGGAAAAGGAATGAAAGGAGCTGTTGGTACAGGGGCAAGCTACAAAGAGCTTGTTCAGGGCAGAGGAATGACAGCTGCAGAACTTGAAGAAACTGTGATGAGAGAACTCGGTCTCGAGGCATTCGACGCAGCAACCCAGATCTATACCAGAAAACAGGATCTCAAAGTCATTGAGGCTCTTTCTTCCCTGTGCGCGACAATGTACAAATTCGCGGCTGATTTCAGAATCATGCAGTCTCCTCCCATAGGTGAATGGTCAGAACCGTTTGGAAAGAAACAGGTAGGATCCTCCGCAATGCCTTTCAAGCGCAATCCAATAAACTGCGAGAAAATTGATTCGCTTGCGCGTTTTGTATCTTCTTTCTACATGACGGCATGGCAGAACAGCGTCACAACCTTTCTTGAAAGAACTCTGGATGACAGTGCAAACAGACGGATCATGATTCCTGAAGCGTTTATTGCTACAGAAGAATGCATCATTACACTTGAGAAAGTCGTACGTGGAATGAACATTCATGAATGTGCGGTAAAAAAACTCATGGATTCCTATGGCGTGTTCTCGGCAACGGAAAGGCTCCTGATGGAACTTGGGAAAAGAGGAGCCGACAGGCAGGAAATGCATGAAGTCATCAGAATGGAAAGCCTCAAGGCATGGGCTGAAGTGCAGGAAGGAAGAGAAAATAATCTCAGAGAGAATCTTGAGAAGGATGAGAGAATACTTGCATTCCTGTCAAAAAGGGAAATTGACAGCCTGCTTGATGCTGATTCGTATACGGGTGATGCCTGCATGAGGACTGAGATGGTGCTTGCAAAAGCTAGGCAAATACTAGGCCGGCCTTGAACAGGAAAAAATAGATACCTGTCCTGACAATTCTGAAAAGACAGCAGGGAAGCACTTTCCTGCTGCTCAGTTTTACAGCTCCGGCAGCAACGCACACTGTGGAAAATGGAATCGGAGTCAATGTGGAAAGTATGACAAAGACAATCCCGTATTTGCTGATGTACTTTCCCCACTTGTCCTTTGCTTTATCTGCAAGACGGTCTATGACCGGGACTTTTATGAGCAATCTCCCGATAAGATAGCTTGTCATTCCGCCGAATGCCGATGCAAGACCTATAGTCGGTATCACTTCATACCATGGCATTCCTGCAACTATCGGAAATACGAAATCCGGAGATAATGGCAGGATGAGGGTATCAACAACATAAACATACAGGAAAATGCCGGGGAGCCCGAAATGTTCATCAACATAATCAACAAGAACAGAGTAATTATCTGTCCCGACATATTTCACGAAAAAGAAGAAAACAGCAAAAATGAGTACGATCGGAATAAGCCCAATTGTGAGGACTCTGACCCAGTTTATATCCGCTCCTGTATCATGTTTCCCTTTATTTTCGGTCATTTCTCTTCATTCTCCCGGATAATGCTCTCAGCTGCTCTGACAAGCTCATCTTTTGAGCATGCGGCACTTCCCTGATACATCTGCCCTTTCCCGCCGCCTTTCATACGAAGAAGAGGGAAAAGCTCATTCCTGAACTTCATGAAAAGCTGTGCAGAGCCGCAGAGCAGCCAGTTCACACCACCTTCTTTCTCATACACTGCAAAAAAAACACGGCCTTCAGCACAGAGTTTATGATACGCGGAAAGCTCAACCGGAGAAACAAACACATTCTCCCCCTTTGCAAGTATGAGAGAAGCGATCATCTCGTCACGGAGGCGTACTTCAGCCTTGAGGTTTCTGTTTTCCTGAATCAGATGCTCCAGAGCAGGAATGATATTTCTGCCGCGGCTCGAAAGAAGTGCTCCGGCTTCATTCACAACTTCCCGCTCTTCCCTCTGATGCGATACTGCAGAATCGGAATAATACCAGATTGTTCTCACATGTGAGCGGATGATTTCCGAACCGGCATAGGAAATGCGGCCTATCTCCCCTGTCCGCCGCACATGAATCCCCCCGCAGGCTATGAGATCAACATTCTCGATCTGAACAAGCCTCACATCGCCGCTTACCTTTATACTGCGGCGCAGTCCGAGGCTTTCCGCTTCACTGTGGCTCACTTCAAGCGAGGAAACCTCTCTGTTGTTTATTATTTCATCATTCACAGCAGATTCTATCTGATACAGCGTCTCAAGAGGGATATCGGAGCGGTCAGTCTCAACCGTAATGACCTCATTCCCCATATGGACGGCAACAGTATTTATGCCGAACTTCGTGTACATCGTACCTGAAATCATGTGCTGTGCAGTATGCGCTTTCATGAAGTGCCAGCGGTGATTCCAGTCTAGAACAGCTTCAGCCTCATACCCTTCACGGAAAGAACCTGTGAACCCGGTGATATGGACAATCTCCCCGTCCATCATCCTTGTATCCAGAACTTTCACTCCGTTGATCAGTCCCCTGTCACCTTCCTGTCCGCCTCCTTCAGGATAGAAAATGGTACGGTCAAGAACAATGCCGTCCGGCCTGACTTTCACGACATGAGCGTTCAGAGTCTGCGCATAGGGTTCAGAATAATAAACCTGTTCCGTGATATGATTCATAACACACGAAAATTACCAACATTATTCCTGTTGGACAAGAGGCGGAAAACAATTATTCATTTAATGACAAAAGTGTTCAGTTACTTTTCTCTTCTCCTGCCATTCTTGCAACCGGAAGCTTGAGGTTATGATCAATCGCATATGAGCGGATAATAATGGTTGAGGCTGCTGCAATGATGAAACACAGGTTCTCATTCATCGCGGGGATTTCCTCAAGCAGAATATATATCAGAGCACCTATTATCGATGCAGTGGCATAGAAATCGGAATTGAGGACAGAAGGAATTTCTTTTGAGAACACATCACGCAGCACACCGCCTCCGACCGCACCTATCACACCGGATAAAACCTGACCGACAATGCCCAGATCCAGCAGCATTGCCTTCTCAACTCCGATTGCGGTGAAAACACCCAGACCGATCGCATCACAGAAAAGAATGACCCTCCAGCGGCCGACAAATTTCGGAGCCGTGAAAAAGATGACAATTCCCGTCAGTGCCGAGGCAGCGACATATGCGCTGTCGACAAAAGCAGCTACAGGCGTTATGCCAAGCAGGGCATCCCTTATCATGCCGCCGGCACATCCGACAGTTATTGCGAAAACAATGACACCCAGAAAATCAAGACGCAACCGGACCCCTTTGACGGCTCCGGTTATCGCAAATATCACTGTTCCGAACAGATCCAGAATGTAGATTATCTCATCTTGCATGGCAAGGTTATTTTATATATCAAATTTTTCCTGTTGTTAATAGCTGGAAAATGAATTATTTTCTCTCTTGGAGGAAAACATATGTCAAGAATAAAATCCGCATGGGAAATAGCCCTTGAAAAAACAGAGAACATAGAAGTCGACAGAAACAAGCTGAAAAAAGATGAAAACATAAAAAAGGCAAGAAGTCTTGCCGGAAGTTTCCTGAATGACGATGAGCATATGTCATATGCAGAGCTGGAAAGGCAGTTCTCTGCTTTTGAAGATCCTGAAGCGGCAAAGGAAGGAATCAAAATCAGTCTTCTGCAGAATCTGAGTCTGAACACAGATGAAGACGTAACACATCGCTATGACAGGCTTTCATCTCTTGCAAGTCTCATCAGCAGCGGGAATGAAGCTGTAAATGACCTGATGAGCCAGATCATTTCATTTCTGAAACAGTATCCTGAACACAGGAAGCAGCTGCTTGAACAGCTTAAACAGCATTTCACGCCGGTGCTTGAACAGAAAGCCGCCCAGCTGAGAGAAAAATACGGGCAGGATGTGCCGGTATCTCCCGAAAATGATCCGGAATTTCTGAAAATCGCCCAGCAAAACCTGGAACAGCTTGCAAAACAATACGAAGATACACTGAAAGATGCAAAAGAAAAGCTGAACACTCTGATCTGACCTGCATTCAGAATGGATCAGAAAAGATGAACGTCATAAAGGTACGCATGACTGATTTTGCCATGCAAAACCGACTGGCAGATCAGTGAGCATGTTATGTTCATCTGCAGCATGGCAGATGCCAGCACTGATCTGCCATATAAGGAAAACGGCATGATGAAATCAGATTATCCGGCAGGTTCGATTATTTCTTCCAGAACATCCACAAGAGCCTGATAATCGCCGTCAATCGCAGCTATGCTGGCTTCCAGCATGCGGTCAGGGTCTGCTTTGTTCCAATGCAGGACATATCCTGCATTCCATACAAGCTGGTTAAAGAAAAACCGTATGGCTCTTCCATTACCATCCCTGAACGGATGAAGAGCTTCCGCCTCCCCCATGTAAAAAGCCAGATCATTTACAAAATCATCAATGTCATCAGCTTTTTTCAGATATTCATCTTTTGAAAGTTTGGAGAAAATATCATCCGCATATTTTTCTATATACTCAGGACGGCAGAAATCCTTTCTCTTGCTTGCCTCGCTCCGTCTCAGATGCCCTGCGGAAGGATAGAGATCTCCGAAAAGAATACTGTGGATTTCCTTCAGCCGGGTGAATGTGAATGCCCCTTTCAGCGGATGTGCGAAAAGCCCTGCACTCCGGACATTGACAAAGAAATGCTCTGCTTTCCTCAGAACTGTCTTGTCTCTGATATTGAAATAATTCACAAGGCATTTTGTGCCGGGATAGTTTTCAAGCTCATCATAACCGCTCTCATAGTTTCCTCCCAGCCCGTTATCCCGGATGAAAGAAGCTGCTGCTTCGTCCGCAGTGACTTCATCATCAAGAACATTCCGTATTGTTTCCTCATCTTTTACGCTGAGCTGCGCACCTTCCAGCTCCATCGTAAACCTTATATAGTCGACACACTCCTGTGCCCGGCCATCTTTCATCAGCTGCACTTCTCCTTTTCAAGATAGCCCAATAGTAACGGCAAACAGTACACTTGTTCAAGAAAAAAAGGGAGGCGAACCTCCCTTCATATACTTCCGCACATTTGTCAGAATGAGAAACCGAGCACCAGACGCGGAACAACAGTATGGATCATGGAATCCACGATGTCCTGGCTACCGTAATCCATATCAAGGACATACTGACCTTCAAGTCCTGCATAGAACCAGTCAGCGATGTTGTATCTGAGGCCAAGCAGTGCGGTAGGCACGATATTGAAATTGAAATTGCCTGCACTAAACAGGGCTCTGGCTGCATTGTGACCGTAATCCACGACAAATTCACCGCCAAGAGCAAGATAGATCTGTGCGGAACCGAGCTTGACATTTCCACCGACCATCAGATCTGCATAAAGAGACTTGCGGTACTGTGAAAGTTTGAACATGTTGTCAAATATCTCGCTCGCTGCAAATACAGGATCTGCAACCGCACCGAGGTTCACCCTCACATCCAGGCCAGCTGCATCTGATGCAAGTATATCCTCAAAACCAAGCTGCATGCTTGCTCTTGCATCAAGATCGAAATCATTGTTTATACCGATTCCGATACCACCGCCGAAACCGAGAGTGAATTTCATGCCGTCCTGTTTGTCCTCAACTGCTGCAGCTGGAGCGACAGGTGCAACCTGAACGGGTTCATCAGCAGGTGTCTCTGCAACAGGCTCTTCTTCAGGCACTGCAACATCTTCCGCTGCGGTCTCTTCCGTCTCTGCAGGAACAACAGCCACTTCCTCCTCTACGGCAGAAGCCTCTTCAGTTTCCTGAGCTTCAACAGACTCAACAGCTTCAGGAACAGCAGGCTCAGAAGCAGCGCTTGCGCTTGCTGACCAGTTGATACCATCATAGGACTGCTGGAGATAGAGAGTATGGCTCAGGCTTCCATCCAGTCCGGACTGCGAATAACTCAGCACATTTGAAGGAACAACTGTCCATCCGTCGTCAGACTCAGAACCCACCTGATATCTGAAATACTGAACATCCGGATCGTTCATTTCCCACTGCCAGTCTACTGTAACCTGAACAGCAAACACAGGAAGAGCCAATGCGATCAGAAGAGCTGCGATCATCAGAATTCTTTTATTCTTCATAACAATTTTTGCCGCAAATTCATTACGGCCTCTCCTTTCCCTAAGTTTATGGATGCCTCACGGGCCTCCTCTCACCGCCACGCAGAGAATGTTCTTCACATAAGCGGCAACCAGATTCCGTCCTGCGAACCTTAATGAAATTATAGAGAACAAATCTGACTAGAACAAGTGAAAAATATACAAAATATTGAAATCATTGTCCGTAAAGCGGAAAATTACGACTGCAGCAGTGAAATTTCCCAGCATTCATTTATCCGCCCACCTCCACTCTGAAGCAGTCTGCAAAGACTTCCATGAACGCTGCCTTCAAGCGGAATTTCCGACACTTACCGGTCAAAATTCAGCTTAAGATGTACTAATTATTATCCCTATTTTCCAATTTCTGTTATTATGATAACATTCCGCACATGGCAAAAATAAAATCACTGGCAGTTTTCTGCGCATCATCAAAACCTTCAAACAGCATCTATTGCGAAGCAGCATCGGCACTCGGGAAAAGACTTGCTGAAGAACACATAACACTAGTATACGGAGGCGGAGCCAGAGGACTCATGGCAGAAGCAGCAGAAGCCTGCTTCAATGCCGGAGGCCGTGTGATAGGAGTTCTTCCGCAGGTATTCAACAAACCGGAAGTACGGCTGAAGGAAATACAGAGTGAATTGCATGTTGTGCAGACAATGCACGAGAGAAAGGAAAAAATGTATTCGCTTTCCGATGCTTTCGCAGTTCTGCCCGGCGGCATCGGAACCCTGGAAGAATTTTTCGAGATATTCACATGGAAGCAGATCGGATTTCACAGAAAGAACATAGCCCTTTTCAATATAAACGGGTTTTATACGCCGCTTGTCAGTTTTCTGGAGAAAATCGTTGCGGACGGACTGATGGACAGGATGGTTCTTGATTCTCTCATTATTGCGGAAACAGTTGATGATCTCATTGAAAGGCTTGGCAGGGAAGAAACGGTGCTTCCCGATAAGATATGGGACAGCAGAAACTGATTATGAACAAGAAGCAGAAACGTACAATCATAGATTATGCATATATCACGGCAGGAAGCGCGGTCACTGCGTTGAGCATTGCCCTGTTCACAAACCCGGCACAGATCGCACCGGGAGGTGTAAGCGGCATCGGAACCCTGCTTTATCATACACTTGGCATAGACGTCGGTCTTTCCATTTTCATCCTCTCCCTTCCCATATTCATCCTCGGGATAAAGCTGTTCGGGAAAATGTACGGAGTGAAGAGTCTGGTGGGAACGCTCCTTCTCTCCTTTTTCACCTCCATGTGGTGTCAGATCTTCGGCTACAACGGCATACTCGACTACTCAAAGGACATGTCACTATGGCTAAGCTGTCTTTACGGCGGAGTGCTTGCCGGATTCGGCATCGGTCTTGTAATGAAATCAGGATCCAACACTGGGGGAACCGACATCCTGGCACTCATAATATCCCGCTACGCACACATCTCACCCGGTACAAGCCTCATGATAGTTGATGCGCTCATCATCATTGCATCTGCATTCATTTTCAATATTGAAAGCGCACTTTATGCAATTGTGGTTGTCTTCATAACTTCAGTTGTCATCGACAAAGTTGTCCTGTCCATGGGCACAGGCTATGCAAAGACTGTCTACATAATCAGCTCCAGAACAGAGGAAATCGGGAAATTCATCATCAATGAAATGGATAGAAGCGGTACCGTGATTTCCGCCAGAGGCCTTTATACAGATGAAGACAGACCGATGCTGATGACAGTCGTCCCAAACCAGAGCATATCAAAACTGACACGTACTATCCATGAACTTGACGACAAGGCTTTTCTCATAATACAGGACACCCACCATGTTCTGGGAGAAGGATTCACCCCGATAGAGAAAATCGTGGCAGAAGGTCATAATGATGTGACGCAATCATGACAAACTGTCTGTTTCTCACAGACTTTTGCACAAAACACCGAAACTTCACAAAAAAAAGTTTGCGTTCTCTCTTTTTCCATGGTGAAATATAGGATGTAACGAAAAAGTTACGCACTTTTTTCAAAACACAAAAAGGAGAGTAAAATGAAAAAAGCACTTACAATCGCACTCGTGATGCTGATTGCAGTCACATCTGTTTTTGCCAACGGCAGCGCAGAGGGCACAACTGTTGTACAGAACAGCCAGAAGCCTCTCGTATTCTTCAACAGACAGCCGTCAGATCCGGTCAGCGGTGAAATCGACATGGAAACAATGAACTGGAACGACAAGACTTACTATGTAGGCTTTGACGCAGTCGGCGGCGGTGTCGTTCAGGGACAGATGATCGTTGACTTCCTGGCAACAGCAGATCCTGCAACACTCGACAGAAACGGTGACGGTGTTATCGGATATGTTCTTTGCATCGGTGATGTCGGACACAACGACTCAAGAGCAAGAACCCAGGGCATCAGACAGGCTCTCGGCACATGGGCAGGAAGCACAGATCCGGGTGTTAGTCAGGAAGGCAGTGCAAATGTCGGCGGAACGACAATGCCTGTTGTAGAACTTGACTCAAGAGCCATGACAGGAACAGACGGTTCAACATGGAATGCAAACGCAGCTACAGATGCAATGGGCAACTGGGCGACACAGCTTGGAGACCAGATTGATATGGTCATTTCCAACAACGACGGTATGGCTATGGGCTGTCTGCAGGCTTCAAACTATCCGGCAGGAGTTCCTGTATTCGGTTATGACGCAAATGCTGATGCTCTTGAAGCTATAGCGGCAGGACGCCTCACAGGTACAGTATCCCAGAATGCTGATGCCCAGGCTGCGGCTACTCTTCAGACACTGCGCAACCTTCTTGATGGTCTCACAGGTGCTGACGTCTACACAAAGGGCTTCACAGAGCCTGATCAGTGGGGCAACCAGATCACACCTGAAGTCAATTATGATGCTGAGAACAAAGCACTTCTTGCTGCCAACGAGGCTGTTACAATCGCAAATGTCGATAAGCTTCTCAGCGGTGCAAGAGATGAAGGAATCAAACAGTCCGAAGCTCCGGTTGTCGATGTCCTCCTGACAATCTACAACTCGGCAGATAACTTCCTTTCATCCAACTATCTGCCTGCTCTTCAGTACTATGCTCCTCTCATGGGCATCAATCTCACAGTTGTACAGGGTGACGGACAGAACGAATCTTCATGTCTCGACCGTTTCACAAACCTTGCCAACTTCGATGCTTATGCAATCAACATGGTCAAGACAAACTCCGGTCCTGACTATACAAGCAGACTCCAGTACAATTAATGAGATCTTTCTCACATAATTAATCAGTGATAATGAGCATGTGGAAGGTCCTTCCTTTCACATGCTTGTTTTAATACAGCAGACATCAGGTGAAGGCCTGGAAAGAAAAAAGCTTATGGAAAATACAATTCTGGAAATAAAAAACCTTTCCAAGTCTTTTGCGAAAAACAAGGTTCTGGACGGAATCAATCTGACTCTTGAAAAAGGATCGGTACTCGGGCTCATGGGGGAAAACGGTGCCGGCAAATCCACAATGATGAAGTGTCTGTTCGGAATATATGCAAAAGATGAGGGGCAGTTTATTTTCGACGGCCGCCAGATAAATTTCAAAAGCCCGAAAGAAGCTCTGGAGAACGGCGTCGCAATGGTTCATCAGGAATTGAACCAGTGTCTTGACAGATCTGTCACTGACAATTTATTCCTCGGCCGCTACCCTACACACGGCGGCATTGTTGACGAAAACAAAATGCTTGGCGAGGCTAACAAGCTGTTCGCATCGTTGAATATGAATGTGAACCCAGGCACCATCATGAGAACAATGTCAGTCTCCCAGCGGCAGATGGTCGAAATAGCAAAGGCAGTCAGCTACAACGCAAAGATCATCGTACTTGACGAACCGACATCGTCTCTAACCGAAAGAGAGGTTAAAAAGCTTTTCTCAATCGTAAATGATCTTAAGTCGAAGGGTGTTTCATTCATGTACATCTCCCATAAAATGGATGAGGTCTTCGAGATTTGTGACGCAGTTTCCGTACTCAGGGACGGAAAGCTTATCATGACAAAAAAGACGAAGGAAACGAATATGAACGAACTTATTGCCGCTATGGTAGGTCGTTCGCTTGATAACCGTTTCCCTCCTGTTGATAACGTGCCAGGCAGAGACTATCTGGAAGTAAGTCACCTTACTACGAAATTCGATCCGAAGCTTGAAGATATTTCCTTCACTGTACGCAAAGGCGAAATTTTCGGTCTGTACGGACTTGTCGGCGCAGGACGAAGCGAACTGCTTGAATCCATGTTCGGTATCCGCACCATCGCTTCCGGACGTCTAATACTTGACGGCAGGCCTCTCAGATTCAAATCCTCAAAGGACGCAATGGATTATGATTTCGCACTTGTAACCGAAGAGCGGAAACTCAACGGAATGTTCGGCAAGGACACCATAAAATTCAACACGGTAATAACGAACCTTCCCAGTTACAAGCAGCGTGGTGTTCTGAACATGAAGCTGATGACAGATGCGGCAAACCGTCAGATCAGGATGATGAGGACAAAATGTGTTTCCAGCGAAGAACTGATCACTTCCCTCTCCGGCGGCAATCAGCAGAAAGTCATTATCGGCAAGTGGATGGAAAGAGAGCCGAATGTGTTTCTTCTTGACGAACCTACAAGAGGAATCGATGTAGGAGCGAAATACGAAATCTACCAGCTGATAATAGAAATGGCGAAAAACGGGAAGACAATCATAGTAGTCAGTTCGGAAATGCCGGAAATACTCGGCATCACGAACAGAATCGCAGTCATGTCGAATCACAGACTGGCAGGTATTGTCGAAACAAAGAACACGAACCAGGAAGAACTTCTTCGTCTTTCTGCTATGTATCTATAATAAAGGGAGTAAAGAATGGCTATTAATATGACAAATATTCCGGCATCTCTGGAAGAGGATGTAAAAGTCCAGAGCTATATTTCCAGACTGGCCGACCTGCGCAGCACGGGAGTCACCAGAATCACCGATCTGAAGCAGCAGATTCATTCTGCCAGGAAAAGCAGGATGATGGCTCAGGAAACAAAGATCAAGCTCATTGAAGACTGCAGGAAACAGATCGCAGTTGCCAAACAGGATGCGGCTGAACACAAAAGCGAGATCGAAGCACTCACAAAAGAAGCAGTAAGCTATGTGAATCAGATCAGTGCCGAGATTGAAAGAAAAGTAAACGAGACAGAGAATGCGAACATCGCAAAATACAAAAATGAATATAAGCAAAAAGCCGCGGCCATAAAAGCGGAAAGCGGAAAGAAAATCGCAGCACTGTCCCTCAGCGATCCCAAAGAGAGAAAACTCGAGATTGAACAGATCAGATATGAAGAAAAATCTTCACTTTTTGATGCGAAGAGCCACTGCACCACATTGTGTGACAGAGCAAAAGCCGCAAAAAACCAGGCTTATGTTGATCATGTCCAGACAAACAGGACACTGAGAAACGGAAAAACAAACTTCAAGGAAGACTGGATACTGAAATGGAAGGATTACATCAACCGTTTCAAGGTTTCGACATTCCTTCTCAACAACGGACTATACCTTGCAGTGCTCATCTTTTTCATCGTATGTGTCATCGTCGCTCCGCTTCAGGGAAGAGGCGCCCTGCTGTCACTTCCGAACATACTGACCATTCTTGAACAGTGTTCGACAAGAATGTTCTACGCACTCGGCGTTGCAGGACTTATTCTCCTTGCCGGAACTGATCTTTCTGTAGGACGTATGGTCGCACTCGGCTCCGTAACTACAGGGCTTCTGCTTCATCGCGGCATGAATATCGTTCAGGTATTCGGCCTGGGGCCCTGGGATTTCAGCGCAATTCCGATGGGCGCAAGAGTTGTGATTGCCCTTGTCCTGTCAATTGCATTCTGTGTTGCCTTCAGCAGCTTTGCAGGTGTCTTCACAGCAAAACTCAAAATCCATCCGTTCATATCAACGCTGTCCACGCAGCTGATCATTTACGGTCTGCTGTTCTTCGGAACAAGCGGCACTCCTGTAGGCTCGATCGATTCCGGGATCAAGGATCTTCTGGGAGGCCGCTGGACACTGGGTGTCCTTAACGGCCAGATCATAACATTCCCGAAACTGATCATTCCTGCGGCTGTTGCATGTGTGGTCGCATGGTTCATATGGAACAAGACGATTTTCGGCAAGAACATGTATGCGGTAGGCGGCAACAGCGAAGCGGCGGCAGTATCGGGAATTTCAGTTTTCAAGGTGACAATGGGCGTATTCATCATGGCAGGCATCTTCTACGGCTGCGGAGCCTTCCTTGAAGCTTTCCGTGCAAACGCATCTGCCGGTACAGGACAGGGATATGAGACAGATGCGATCGCAGCCTGTGTTGTCGGCGGCATTTCATTCAATGGCGGTATCGGCAAAATCGGCGGCGCAATAATCGGCGTCATCATATTCACCGGCCTCACCTACTGTCTCACCTTCCTTGGTATCGATACAAACCTGCAGTTCGTATTCAAAGGTGCAATCATCATTGCCGCTGTCGCACTTGACAGTATCAAATACCTGAAAAAGAAATGATGCAGCCATAAGCTTCAGCATTCTGGAGACTGCCGTCCGGCAGTCTCTTTGATTTTATCAGATCAGCTTTATGAAAACACCCCAGCCATCATAGCCTTCATATGTCGGGTAGAGAGGTGTCTGGTAAAAGAAACCTATTTCCATATTCCAGCGTCCGATCCAGTTCCATCCGATTGAAGCTTCCGGACGCAGCATAAGACCATTATTGACAAGATTGTATGTATTATCGCTTGAGACATGCATGAGCCACTGCTGATACCAGCCTGTGTTTATACCCAGATTGACATTGAAACGGCCGAGTTCATAAGTCCGTACCTTGAATGACAGTCCTATCTCGCTCAGTTCCTCTGCAATATAAAGATTGCCTGTATCTGACCCGAGTGGCCTGAAGAAATGGTTGTAACGCAGATAGGCGGCAATTGTCACAGTATCCACGCCGATACCGAAATCCCACACAGCTCCAACTGTCGGGAATCCGTACAGCATGGTCGTCTCCATATAAAGATGAGAAGAAAAATGAATATCAAGATCCTCTGTCGGAATCAGGCCGAATGTATAATCATGTGTTTCTGGATCATAACTGCGGTTATGATCTGTAATTTCAGCTGTATCTGAACAGAATAGCGGAAGTGAAACAGAAAGAACGGCAAGAATGGAAATCATAATCCTCATTTTCCTCATGGCATCACCTCCTCAGTACTCATAAACGTAGACATAGTCACTGCCGTCATGCCGTAATGTAAGTGTCAGCGCGCCATCAATTGTGCTTGCGTGATAAAGAAATCCGTATTTCACGCTCTCCCCGCCTTCATAATTCAATGTAAGATAGCCGTTGCACTCAGTGATGGCAAATTCATTATAGGAATATGTGAAAGTACCTTTCCTTTCACTTTCCCCTGCGGTGTTCCTAGTGAAGGTGCTCTCAATATTGTCAAACTCAAGAAGATCGGTATACCTTCTTGCCTCCTCATCCTCATCGCTTTCATAATACGCATAGCAGCCGCTGAATATGTTTGGGATGTTTTTATCGAATGCAGGCATCAGGGCAGATATGGCATTGATGTAGTCGCAGCCCGCAAGAGAGAAAAGCGACAAAATGACAATAAAAGATGAAATCAGCAATCTTATCCTGTTTATCATACCCCGACCTTCCCGCTGTTCACATGCCCGTCACTGTAATTGTACGTGACCGTATATCTTCCGGTGAACCTCTTTGAATTCACGCTTATATCCTCCAGACCGAAATGACCGGGATACATGCCGCTGACATCAAAACCTCCGGATGAGGAAGAAGCAGATCCTGTTCCGCTTGCATTCACATCCATCGTATAAGCACCGTTGATCCAGAAATTTGCATTTTCTCCGAAATCACTGTATGTAAAAGATATCAGACCGCCCAAATCATTCCGCTTTGCATTATAGGTGACCACACCTCCGCGGTAATGGTCAGATGCAGAAGCACTTCCGAGAGCTTCCAGCTGAGTTGTTAGAGACGAGGAATTTCCTTTCTCGATCATTTTCGCTATTTCAGTGTTCTTCCACCAGCTGCGGTATTCTGATGCCACATAATCCTGGATTTCCCATGGCTTTAGTGATATTGACTCGAACATGACTTTATATGCTTCAAGAGTGATGGAACCATATGCATTTGCAAAATGAGGCTCCCCGTGTGTGCGCCCGAGTTCATCACGGCTGGCAATCCAGTATTCATATCTGACCAGGGGAGAAGTCGTTTCATCCGTATAGGAGGTGCCTTTGACATTGAAGTTTACGACATTGCCGCTCTCATCTTTTCTGTATAAAACATATGCATCCATACCGTCATCAGCTGCGATCCACGAAATGTGAACAGGATAAACACCATAGCTGTTGGGAACATCCCCATCAAGCGGAGAGTCATTGCAGGTCGCACTGACATGGGCAATTGCAGATGGCATTTTCGCAATGCGGTTTGTCGAGACTTCTGATGAGGACAGGCCGGAACAGCCGACCTTAATTGTTATTCTCTCCAGTTCCTTAAGCTCAGATATCTCATCCACGTGCCTGTCAAATTCATAATATGTCTGTATGAGATCAACTTCACTGTCACGGAAATCTCTCTCATAAATCACACTGCCGTCCTTGGCATACGCACTGACATGATAGATGAATTCATTCTCTCTTTCCTCATCATTGCTGCCAGCCGGAAGATTATATGAGAAAACATAGCCGAATCTGCTTGCATCATTAACAGGCACAAGCTGCATATTGGAGACAGGAGACAGAAGATAACCGGTAACCTCTGTCGCAGGAGAAGGCCCTTTGTCATTCTTCGCAATTATTAAATATGTGTATTCCACATTGTTTATTACGAGAGTGTCGGTGAAAGAATATCTTCCATCACTGTAAGAAAGCGCGTCCTTTCCCTGTGCCTCTGTATCAAGGACAACTTCCTCGCTGCCGCCCGGATAATACTTTTTTATGACATAATCAGCATCAGCATCCTGCGCCTCGAAGATCATTGTCACGGAGGAAAGGGAATCTCCTTTTGTGATTGAAGTGCATACAGGCTGCAACGGAGCACCTTGCACACGTGTATAGCCAGTACGGGGAAGACTTATCTCCGCCCTGCTGCCAATTTCGCTTACGCTCTGCACTGCAAAGGAAAGTTCTGCACCTGCCTGCGTATCCTGATCAATTGTATAAGTATAGGCATTTGTACTGCCGTTTCCGGCCGCAACTGTCGCAATAACCTCGCTTTCAACACCGGCAATCGTTGAATACCGTGACATGTATACACGGTACATATCAACATAAGGCATCTCTTCCCATGTTATATCAATGGAAGTCTCGCTTGTTCCACGGGATGCATTCACATTCTGAGGAGATGAGAGAATTGTTCCGCTTGCAGAAGAAGAGACACAGCTGGCTGCTCCTTCAAAGGTATGTGCTGTGATTCTGTAGCTGTAAAACCTGCCGCTCTGGAGAGAGTCACAGTCACTGTATGAAGTATCAAAGACAGCATGCTGAAGAGGAATCCAGTTCTCTCCACCCGTAAGCTTTTCATGCTCATGTTCACATTTCTCAATCGTATAGTAATCGGCCCCGGTCACCGGAGACCAGGTCACATTGATCTTGTCACTGTAAAATGATTTTGTGGCATTGACAGAACGGGGAACATCAAGAACAACCGGCTCATTTCCGTCTGAAGTGTCATCATTATCTACATCTTCCCCTGTATCCGGAACCGTTATTTCCCCGTTATTCATGAGGATGGAGGCATTGCATGAGAATAAGAGCAGAAGAACGGTGAGAAAAACAGAACAAATCATAAATCTCCTCATATCTCATTCCTCCTGAAGCAGTACCGGTACTGATGTGATGTCATTGATGGCAGAACCGTTTCTCGAGATGGATATCTGGCTTATGCCTGAACCTGTCACAGGATGTTCGGAAAATGAGATTCTGAATGACGGATAGTTATATGGAAGAACAACTGTCAGATCCCCGGATATTCTCCGCAGAGGATCATCAGACGTCAAATGCGCCAGATTATCATCAACATAACAAGTCAGACTTCCGTCAATTCTCAAATCATTTGCCTGTGCATCTGCAAAAGTGATATTTCCATATTCCTTGGGAGATGTCCATTTGAAATCAGAACATGTATAGGATGTGATATTCCCGCCTTCATAATATTCACGGGAATTAGGCCACCAGTCTCCTTCGTAATAGTTATTGATTGAAGAAACTATATCATGAAGATTATTGAATATCACATTGACATAATCCGTATTTGTAAGGCTGCTTTCATTATACAGTTTTGCAAGAGCCACGGGTTCAGTACTGTTCTTGTCACTGTATGCCGCATTCTCATTCACCGCAGAGACAAATACATCCCATGTGAGTTTCCTCACAGGCAGCACTTTCCTGACATACAGCCATACCATTCCGGAAGAATCAACAGTCAGTGTACCGTCTTCACAAACGGATACTGAGGAAGGTGCATCCGCTATCTGGGAATCTGTCACGGAATAAACATTGCCTTCCACTTCAACTTTGTACTCTGTTGCTCCTTTCACCTGAGAAAAATAGATCTGGAAAAGATTGTTTCCGTAGTCAGATGCTCCTACACGATCAGGCTTCATAAGAGGATAACCATGATTTTCATCATTTACGAAATAAGCCTGAACAGGCCCCTGCACTCCATCCTTGACCGATGCAACTGAAAAATCATACTCCTCATTCGTTGTCAGATACGAATAACGCGTTCCTCCTGTATATTCGACAAAGCTCCATGCGGAATTGCTGCCATGCGGCCTTCTGTAGACTACATAGGAATAACCATCGCCGACACCCTCCCATGTGATTTCAATGATATCCCTGTAGTCGGCCTTGGTTGCTTTTATTTTCACGGGCGGAGTGATCCAGCTTCCTTCTGCAAATACATATTCACTGATTTCGGCATTGCCCGGAACGACAGTGAATTTATATTTCATGGAAAGAGGATATTCCTCTTTGATGATGATGTCTTCAGGCAGATCATCAGCTTTCAGCACAAATGATGTGACACCGGCAGGAGTCTGTGTTCTGTAAAGTTCCCTGCCGTCCTCGTTGAATACGAGTATTCTGTACATGCTGACATTTTCAGCCTCATTCCACCTGATGCGGATGTAGTTTGCTCCGTTTTCCACTTCAAGCGGCAGACATCCCAGCACACAGCCTTTCACGACAGGACTCGGGAGTGAATATTTTCTCCCGGTTCCGGCCGGATCATATTCATCACAGCTCTGAATATAGAATTCATATACATATCCTGCCCTGATTTTCCCGTCCTGGACAAGGACAGATGCTGAATCCGCTGAGGGGAGAGAGGTTTCCAGCAGCAGGGCATATTCATC
The DNA here is from genome assembly GCA_949285145.1 of uncultured Spirochaetales bacterium. Classification (GTDB taxonomy): domain Bacteria; phylum Spirochaetota; class Spirochaetia; order Sphaerochaetales; family Sphaerochaetaceae; genus Bullifex. Next base: position 45,506 of record CASDXQ010000017.1, read on the forward strand.
GCCGCTTCCTTCTTCTCTGTACATAATCCGGTAGCCCGCGGCATTTTCAACAGGCTCCCATGATAAATCCACAGATGAGCTGCTCGTATTCATTGACGCAGTGAAATTCTCCGGAGAAGACAGTCTTCTGCCGTTGGATGAAAGAGTATGCGTCTGTCCGTTATGGATATCACCTTCTTTTTTGTATGATGCAGTCAGCTGATATACATATTCCACGCCCGGAACAGAATTTTTGTCTTCATAAGAATTCTCAAGTGCATCCTGGCCGCTGAATGTTTCCATGATGACAGCATCAACTGATGTTGTCTCGCGTCTGGAAAGAGTAAGCTCGACATTTCCGATATCAAGATTTCCCTCACTCATGGAAGCCAGATCATTCAGCGTCCATTCAAGCAGGATTTTGTCAGCATACGGAGGATTGTCATCACCAATGCCGCTTGCGGAAAACGACTTTATATATTCAATTTTCTCCAGTGTGCCTTCCACAGTATGAAAGAAAGGCATACCATTTTCATCGCTTGCACTCATTCCTGACAATGACAGCGGGATATCTTCATGGATATATTCTATCGTGTAATAGTAAGTCAGATCAAACGGATGTCCGTCAGCTTCAAGCTCAATTGTATCCGTATATGTCGCACTATCAGCAACTAAAACAGAATACTCATCTTCCATTCCGCTGATGTGCCTTGTTATCCGGAATTCAAGTCCGTCCACATCCATGATATCTTCATGGAAGACGCCCCAGCTGAGTTCAATCTGTGCTTTATACGGTCCGCCGTATTCCGGAATATTCACGTTCATGACTTTTGCCTTGAATGACGATGGCTTTGTATCAAGCTTATGACAGTTTTCAACAGTCGCTGCATCTTCATCACTCTGCATGATCATGGATCCGTCACTGTTGAGAACATATACGGACAGAACCTTGTAGTCATAATCCGTATCAGACTCAGCATCAGCATCAGTGAATTCACATCTGTCAAGCAAAAGGACATTGCCGCTTCCGTCATCATCCATAACAGGCAGCCATTCACTGCTGTCTGACACCTTCTTCTCAACTGAGTAGCGTACAACGGCATCAACCCCTCCTGAAGGAGAGACCTCACTCCAGGAGAGCTTTATATGATCCCTGAGATTGTTCTCTGCTGAAAGATCTGTTACAGGCGGGGGATTATAATCAACATCCGCACGGGCATCAAAACCAGTAAGGGCAGTGAGTGCTCCATCCGCATACAGGGCAGCAGTGAAGGAATAAGTCTTACCTGATTCAAGGCTGATGGATACAGGAGTGTCTATCTCGTTTGCAGGATCCACTTCTGTTTTACCGTCATGATATGGCTCATCAAAATACTTCACCTCAATGGAAGCTACTTCCCCGTCATTCAGAATTGAAGTGACTTTCGAAGAAGTGTCGAACACTGAGAGAACATTGTTCTGCTTTATGTATGTCACAGTGAGGTAATCAGCAATCACGCCTTCAAACTGTCTGCTGTACTCAGAATCAATGGTGCTGATTATGTTTCTGCCGCCATCCCGTTCAACATACGAGGCCTTGATCCGGAATATGTATCTTTTATCCCTTCTTGAATTGATGTCATTTCCTTCCGGCACACTGATGTCAGCGGAATTGGTGTTGACTATCAGCTCATGAGCCGGTCTGCTTTCCAGATAATCGCTTACCCTCTGGTATTCAACCGTGTAATATGTGGCATTCTCAACAGGATCCCATGTTATTGATATCGTATCTGAAAGATGGTTGTTCATAACCCGTATATTCTCAGGCGTGTCTATTTTCGTGAATTTCGGAACAAGATCCTCAACAACTTTATCCTGTGGAGACAATGTACATGAGAATAAAACGGAAAAGAGAGTGGCGACAAGAAATAAATTCTTTACTAATCTGAACATCTACACCTCTTACCAAAGGCAGGTAATGAGCGAAGAGTATCATCTTTCCCAAGTTGTGTACAGACGTTTCCGAACATTCTGACATGTTTTTGTCTGTTATCTCTCCGGCAGGCCTGAATTACAGAACATGTTTCACTACAAATGCCTTTCATGTTCTCCCCTTTCCTCTTGTCCATTAATTCCTTATACTTCAAAAAAGCTATGATAAAAACAGAAATTGATAATCAGGAACTTCTGAAACATCTTGAAAACGTCAAGGAAGACTCAAAGGACATTTTCCTCCTCAGCGGAGGTGAAGCCAGGCTCACCGTGGTCAACGCAACTCATCTCGTGAACCAGATGAGAGCCAACCATAAACTCGGGCTTCTTGAGACTTATGTACTGGGTCAGGCCTATATAGCAGGACTTCTGCTTTCTTCAACTGTCAAAGGAAACGACAGAGTGCAGCTCATGATAGAATGCGGCGGTCCGATAAAGGGAATAAGCGTTGAAGCATGGGCAGTCGGTGCCGTAAGAGGGTATCTGCTGGAGAATCCTATAAAACTTGCAAAGCCTCTCGAAAGTCTCGACACATCACCGCTTTTCGGTCCCGGATTCATGACTGTCAGCAGAATTCTTGAAGGCAGCAAGGAACCTGTAAGCGGCACAGTAATGCTGCAGTACGGCAATATCGCAAAAGATCTCGCCGTTTATTTTGATGAAAGTGAACAGACTCCTACTCTGTTCTATATTTCCATTCATTTCGACAGGAATGGAAATGTGACCGGAGCCGGAGGACTCTTCATCCAGGCCATGCCCAGCTGCACAGCCGCACTTCTTGACAGTCTCGGGGAAAAATCAAAACATTTCACGAACCTTGGTGAAGCTCTCAGCACAGCTGTCAGCGGCAGGAACTATGTGGAAAACGAATTCAGGGATTATGCTCCGCAGCATCTTGCAGACAGTTTTGTCGCATTCTCATGCCCTTGCTCAAGAAAAGGTTTTGAAAATTATCTGGCAAATCTGCCGCAGAAAGAAAAAGATGAGATTCTCTCAGGCACCTTCCCTCTGAATCTCGAATGCTTTAACTGCGGAACAGTATATTCATTTACGAAAAGCGAAGCGGAAACGCTTTTCATGAAGGAGAAGACAAATGATATTCTTTGCACAGACAGCGGCAAACCAGAGTGATCTGGTTGTAAAAGAAGCTCTCAGAGCCGGGGCAGAAAATGTCAAGGCAACGGCTGCGGGTGTCCAGTTCTCAGGCTCGCTGGAGACCGGTTACAGATTTACAATGACCACCCGTATTGCCAGCAGAGTGCTTCAGGCTCTTTATTTCGATGACGACATCAGCAGTGCGGACAAGCTGTATGAATCGTGCAGGGATGTTCCGTGGGAAGAATACCTGAAGCCGGGCATGACTTTTCAGGTAACCCAGACAGTGCAGGCATGCAACTGGCTTAAAAACAGCCATTTCGCAGCATTGAAGCTCAAGGATGCCATTGTGGACAGAATCAAGGAGAAAACAGGCGGTTCTCGTCCTGATGTGGACAAACAGAACAGCGACTGTACCTTCCATCTCCACATCAAAGGCAGAAATGCAGTCATCTACGCGGATTTTTCCGGCGAAGGTCTGTACAGAAGAGGATACCGCTCAGGAGATAACGAAGCAGTGCTTAAAGAGCATCTGGCTTCTGCCGTGCTTTACAGAAGCGACTGGTATAAAACCGTTCTTGACGGCAGCCCCGCTGTTCTGCTTGATCCTTTCTGCGGGCTGGGTACAATCCCCGTTGAGGCTGCCCAGATAGCTGCCGATATCGCACCAGGACTCACACGCAAGGAACCCTATGCTTTCGAGAAACTCTTTAATTTCGATGAAGATATTTACAGCAAAGTCCTCGATGAACTGGGCGACAAGGCGGAAGCCGCCCGTTCCCGCCGCATCAGGATATACGCTTCTGACATAAGCAGGAAATGCATTGAGAGCGCCAGGGCGGCAGCTCTGAAAGCCGGTGTCTATGATTATATAACATTCGCCGTGAAAGACTTCACAAAGACAGAGGAAGAAGATGTTCCACCGGGCCCCGGGTTCATTGTCACGGATCCGCCGTACGGTGTGAGAATGAAAGAAAACGACTGTCAGAGACTTTACAGCCGTACAGGGGAAATATTCCAGAACAAATTCAAAGGATGGAAAGTCTCCCTGCTGTGTGCAGACAGCAATCTGCTCAGCAATATCGACATGAAGCCGGAGAGAACCAACAGCCTTTACAACGGAGGACTGCTTTGCCAGCTCGCCCACTACTGCGTATATACGGATGAGGAAAAGCAGGCACTTATCGAAAAAGCGATAAGGAAAAAAGAAGAACGGCTTTCCACCCCGCTTTCCCCCGGTGCCCAGATGGCCTATAACAGACTGGTGAAAAACATCGAGGCCCTGAAAAAGCCGATGGAGGAGCAAGGTGTCACATGTTACCGCATCTATGATGCGGACATGCCTGAATACTCGGCTGCGATAGACATGTATGACGGACGCTTCATCAATCTGGCAGAGTATGCACCTCCTTCAACAGTTGACAAGGTTGCTGCAGAAAAGAGACTTGAAGAGCTGGTGCTGGCAACAGAACGCGCGACAGGAATCGATCTTGAGAACATTTTCGTCAAGCAGAGAAAGGAACAGAAAGGAAGCGATCAGTACAACAAGCTGGACAACAAAGGCAGATTCTATGTCGCCCATGAAAACGGCGTGGAGTTTCTTGTCAATTTCGCAGATTATCTTGACACCGGTATTTTTCTGGATCACAGACCCGTAAGAAGCCTGATTCAGCAGAATGCCCGCGGGAAACGCTTTCTGAATCTCTTCTGCTATACGGCAACCGCATCGCTGAATGCAGTTAAAGGCGGGGCTGTAAGTACAACCAATATCGATACATCCTCAACATATCTTGACTGGGCAATGGAAAACTTCAAGCTGAACGGATACCCTACCAGCATTGAGAATTTCTTTTACAAGAGTGATGCGATTGAGTATCTGTGGGACACATTCGACCGCTATGATCTCATCTTCTGCGATCCTCCGACTTTCTCAAACAGCAAAGGACGCCGTCCTTTTGATGTACAGAAAGATCATGCAAGGCTTATCGATGCTGCAATGATGCATCTGGAGAAAGACGGTCTCATGATCTTCAGCAACAACTTCAGACGTTTCAAGATGGATGAGTATATTCTTGACAGGTATTCTGTTGAAGATATAAGCGAAAGGACGATCGGAGACGACTTTGCCAGGGATCCGAGAATTCACAAATGTTATCTCATAAAGCATAAAGTGGTCATCCATCCCGGCAAAAGGAAAGTCATAAAAGTAAAGAAATGAAACAAAAACGGATTCTGCTGCTGATACTTGCAATAATGCTGCCTGCAGGCCTCAGCCTACATGCGGCTTCATCCTTTTCAGTTCTGGCAGGAATGGGATACCTGTCAGATTTTGCAGGCGGCAGCAGAACATTGTTTCCCTCTTCAGCGCGCATACAGCAGGGTGTGAATGATCTAGACTGGTTCGATGATGTCGACACATCGATGTTCATGGACATAAACTTCGGACTTACAGAAAGAAGAGTAGTACAGGATCCTGCCAGCGGCGCATATCTTAACGGCAGTGAAATGACCAGGAGCATGTATTATTATTCAAGCTTCTATTCTGCTGTAAGCTACATATTCCGCAACAGCCTGTTCGAGAATCACAGGACAGACAAGATGTTTCTGACTCTTGATGCCGGTATAAACATCCGCTTTGAACAGGCTTTCGACTCTTTCAGCAATATAAGAAACGGCAGATCTTTTCTGGATGAATATCTTGGCGGCGAAAGCTACTGGAACGCTAAATCCAGAAATTTCAAAGCTCTTCCCGATATAAACGGAAGTGCGTATCTTATGGCAAATTCCATAAGTTTCACTGCGTCTTTTGACAATATGTATCAGGAAAAGAACAAGATATACAGGGAAGGCGTGAGCGGTAATGCATCTCTCACGCTTGCTCCGTGGTTTCTTGCAAACAGAATGCCGGATTTCTTTGACACTGAGGTTGATTATTATAAGCTGTCAGCCGATATGACATATGCCAAGGTGATCTATAACAAGGAAAACTGGAAACGGTGGAACAAACTGTCACTTGTCATTGAGGACAGACTTTACAGCCAGCTCATTCTGGGTAATGCGGTACCGAAACTTGCAGATACAATCTCATTTCCGGGACTTGGGTACACAAGCCTGCCGTTTGTAATCCAGAACCAGTTCAAATTCTATGTATACGGTCCGAATTTCATTTCCGACAACACAATCCCGTATGGATATGTTTTCATAGATCTCGGCCTTGCATCCGGAAGACCGAATAACAGCATGCCAGATGTGGCATGGGAAAATTTCATGTATATGGAAATCGGGCTGAATCTTCATTTCGAATTATTCGGAGCGCTCCATGTTTTCGGTGAGATCAGCTACACACTGAGCAACATAGTGAACTATGGAAATTTCTTTGACTGGAATATCGGTGCTTATTTCTCGATTTAGATGTTGACATAAACGGCAAAGATAAAGAGAATAGATAAGTCACAAACGGGTAGTAGCGCAGGGGCTAGCGCACTTGGTTCGGGACCAAGGGGTCGGAGGTTAATATGACAATGAAAGCATCTCATACTGAGGTGCTTTTTTTAAATCACTCTGAAATGCCTGAGTGCATTTATAATGCCGTCTTGATCAATATGGCTGGTAACATAGGAAGCACAGGCTTTCACTTCATCACCGGCATTGCCCATCGCAACTGAATTTCTGAAAGCCTTCAGCATGGAAATATCATTGCCGCCGTCTCCGAACACAATGCAGCTGTCACCATCGTAACCGAAAGCATCAAGAACAGCCTTCACTCCCCTGTCCTTGCCCGCAGACGGACTTATGGCATCAAGAGCCCAGTCATTCCAGCGGCTGAGAACACACCCTTCAAGATTCCCGGCAATCAAATGTTCTTCACTGCGCTCTGCAAAGAAAATCAGCTGGAATATATCCTCATCCGAAATATCTCCCCGGGGAGGAAGCAGCGGAGTACCGAGCTGTTTCTGTGTCTCGTATACTTTTTCATTATAGAAATTCGCATACATTCTGTCTTTTTCCACAACAACAAACGGTATTATGTGCCTGTTGAAAAGCTCTTTCACATTTTTCCTTGCACTTCCGGTAATCGGAAATGAAATGATGGTATTCAGATTCCTGTCAAGATTCACCGCGCCGTTCAGCGTCACGAAACCGTCAAACACAGACCAGTCAACAGGCAGCCTCTTCATATCAGCATACTGCCGGCCTGTCGCTATGAAGAGCTTCATACCCTTCTCTTTCAATTCTCCAAGCGTTTTCCACAATGACGGAGGAACGCAGTTCTGTGAATGAGAGAACAATGTGTGGTCAATGTCGAAAAAAAGAGCTTTTATTTCTGGCATGAACAGATTGTACAAAAGAAAAATGCAAAAATAAAGCAGTCCTCCGAAAAGAACTGCCTGTGATCAGATGAAAGCAATATCCGGATCAGAAGTTCCAGATTGCTCCGAGGTAACCTGCGAAAGCAAAACCCACATCAACCCTGTTTGCAGAAATGATTCTCAGACCAGGTGCAAGGCGCAGATACATTGTTATGGGAACATCGCTGATCTGGCTGAAATTATATTCGATACCGACAGGAACAATTGCAGAGAGGCTTGCGCTGACACCGTCATTGAACGCAATTGCAGTATTCGCACCTACACCGACAGTGAGAGGGAACTCAAGTCCGCGTCCTCCGTCGATTGTATAGAAATTCCAGGAAGCTGCGACATCACCGGCAAGAACAAAATTTCCGCTGAAGACGTTGAGAACATCAAATCCGATATTGGAAAGGATATCGAAGTCTCCGAAACCGAAACGAAGTCCTACACCTGTATTTGTACCGAGGTTAAGACCTACACCGAATGAATTGTCCTCACTTACACCGCCTAATGCGAATACAGGAGTGACAAGCATTGCAAAGATAAGAACCATAAGAGCGATCTTTTTCTTCATCTTACTAATCTCCTTGATTAAATATATTTTTTTCCAAATATACTGATAAAACTCGGTAAAGGTACACTTTTTTTCAGACTTTGTCAAAACAGCATCATTTCCCATATATGAAGGCATACTACGCAAGGATCATCCGGCTTGCACATGGCATGAAACCATGATAGGGTACATTCATCGGGAAACTGACGTCCTCATGCGGTGTTTCCATAGCTTCTGAACATCGCCTGGAGATGTGAATACCGCCATGATACTGCCTGAATGCAGAATTTTCAGACAAGGAGCGCAATATGCCCAGTCTTTATGCAAAAAGCGAAGAAGAATTAGAAAAAGAGCTGAAGCTCGAAAAATCATTTCAGGCAAGGCAGATTATCTCATGGCTGATGAAAGGTGTCACAAGCTGGGATGATATGAGCAATCTTCCTCTTTCATTGAGAAACAGGATGAAGGAAGAGAACGTGCAGATCATCTCGTCAAGAATTGCAGGAAGACAGGATGACAGGAGTGCTGTCAAACTTCTGATAGAACTTGAAGACAATTCACTTATCGAATGCGTGATGCTCTCTGACGGAGATGGAAGAAAAACAGCATGCATATCATCGCAGGTGGGCTGTGCTATGGGATGCTCTTTCTGCAAGACAGGAACAATGGGCCTTGTCAGAAATCTCAAAGATTACGAGATAGTGGAACAGATGGTTCATCTGCATACCATTGATCCTCATATCGGACATATTGTATTCATGGGCATGGGGGAACCGCTGCATAATTTCTCTTCACTCATGAATGCAGTGACCTGTTTTCACAGTCCGTCAGCTTTCAATATTTCATACAGAAAAATGACAATATCTACCTGCGGGCTGGTTCCCGGGATCAGAAAACTTGCAGAGCTTGATCTCGGCGTAAGACTTGCCGTTTCCCTCGTAAGTGCACATGATGAGACACGCAGCCTCATAATGAAGATAAACAGACGCTATCCGCTTGCTGAGCTTAAAAAAGCACTCATCGCATTCCAGCATACCTGTGACAAAAGAATAACGCTCGAGTACTGTCTTCTGAAAGGAGTAAACACAACAAAAGAAAGCGCAAAAGCGCTTTTCAGCTTCACTCAGGGACTTTCTGTGAATGTGAATCTCATTCCATGGAACAAAATTGAAGGTCTTAAATGGGAAACTCCTTCACATGAAGAGATAAAATCATTCACACGCGTTCTTGATGCCTATCATATAAACTACACTCTCCGCCTTCCGAAAGGCAGAGGAATAAGCGGAGCCTGCGGACAGCTTGCAACAAGCACAAGAAAAAAAGAATGCCAGACTAACTCCTGACAAGAAGAACAGCTGTTTCCTCGTGACTTGAAGATGGATAGAAATCAAAAACCTGTACTCTGGCGATTCTGTAGGATGGAATAAATGAGCGCAGGTCAGAGGCAAGCGTGACACTGTTGCATGACACGTAAATTATCCTGGCAGAATTCCAGGATGCGATGAGAGCTGCAGTATCCCTGCCCAGCCCGGTCCGGGGAGGATCCACAATTACAGTATCAACATCCTTATTGATTCTCCTTGCCCATTTTGACACATCATCAGTGAAGAAAGAGGCAGATGGCGCATTCTTGCGTGCAAGTGAAAGGCAGTACCTGTTCTTTTCCACTGCGGTGACAGATTTTCCCTCATTCTCAAACAATGCAGAGAATGTGCCGACTCCGCTGTAAAGATCCATGATGCAGTCACCTTCAGTGTTCTCCCTGACGAAATCGAAAAGAGAGGGCAGAAGACGTGGATTTGACTGGAAAAACACATTAGCTGAAAGATGGAAAGAATACTTTCCGACACTCCTGATTCCCTCGTCTTTTTCAATCAGAACCCTGTCATCAGCATCAAAAAGAGAAAGTTCAACGAATCCTGTTCCGGGATTCACTCCTTTGCTGAAAAGGTAACTCTGTGCTTTTGAAAATATGAAGCCGGGATCTGCGAGAATTTGATTAAGACGTGATGAAAGCAGAGGACAGTTCTCCACTTCAACGAGGGAATTGGATTTCTTTGAAAGAAACCCGATTTTTCTGTCCCTGAGCGAAACATGAATGCGGCAGCGTGCCCTGTAACCTTCCTTTTCTGCCCAGACAGGAGGAAGCATGACGGAGGAAATATCTTCACCTGTATTTTTCCTGACGGCATTTATGACAATATCTTTTTTCAGATTGGCCGATGTCTCTTCATCCACATAATCAAAATCACAGCCGCCGCAGATTCCCGAATAAGGACATGACGGGCTGATTCTTAACGGACTGTCTGAAAGTCTCTCTGTCTCCAGAGCCTCAATATGGTTTTTCCTTTCCTTTGCACAAATGACAGAAACTTCCTCTCCTGGCAGAAGAGAATGAACATATACATTTTTTCCTTCCTGACGGCACACTCCCAGGGCACCTGATACCAGATACTCACATCTCATGTTCAAATTCCTCAAGCTTCTCCACGTATTTTTCAATAAGATTTATTCCGTCCATCCAGAATGATATGTCCCTGATGTCACAACCTATGCTGAGAGCCGCATCATCAGCACTGCACATTCCGGTCATCGAAAGCAGTTTTCTGTACTTTGAGGCAAATTCCGGATCATGAGTACTGAGACTGAAAAGGGATAAAGCGAACAGCTGTCCGAATGCATAAGGATAGTTGTAATAACTGAAATCTGCACAATAATAATGACTTTTGACGGCCCACATAAGCTCATGCTTGCTTCCTACCGCATCCCCATAGCTGCGATCCTGCGCATCTTTCATCAGGAAGGACAGCTCATCAGCGCTGACCTCCCCATCTTTCCTCTTCTCAAAAAGGCTTTTCTCAAAATAGTATCTTGAGAGGATGTCGACACAGACCTGCGCCGCATCGGAAACAAATGATTCAATGATGCATGCTGCTTCATCTTTTCCTTCACACTCCTCCAGCAGTTCGCGGAATACTATCTGCTCTGCAAATATGCTGGCAGTCTCCGCCAGTGTCATAGGATAAGAAGCAAGTAGCGGTGGCTTTGAAAGCACAAGCGAATCATGATAGGCATGTCCCAGTTCATGCGCAAGAGTGGATACTGATGAATAATCAAACGAGAAGTTCATGAAGACGCGGCTTTCTTTTACAAGCGGAAATGCTGTATCATATGCCCCTCCGCTCTTTCCTGAATGAGCAGGTGCGTCTATCCAGTTATGATCGAAAGCCATTCTGGCGAATTCTCCCATCTCGGGAGAAAAAGATGAATAGCATCTGATCACTATTTCCCGGGCATCGGCAAATGAATATTCTTTATGTTTTCCTCCATGATTCACCGGAGCAAAAAGGTCATACCATTCAAGTTTCTCCAGAGACAGAAGCCCTGCTTTGGCTTTGAAATACCGCCTGAAAACCGGAAGTCCCTTTTCAAGGGCGGCAATGAGAGAGTCAAAAGCATTTCTGGAAAGCCGTGAAATGAAAAGACTGTGGTCAAGAGGATCATTCCATCCCTGTCTTTTTTCTATCGTGAGACAGGTTCCCTTTATTCCGTTCAGGGCGGCGGCAAGTGCAGTCCTGTTTTCATTGAGAATCCGCTTTTCCCTTTCATAGGATGATTTTCGCACGTTGCGGTCCGGACTGTACGCATCACTGCGAAGCTGTGTCAGTGTACGCCCTTCATCGTTCATGGAACTTGTGAGGGCATCAAAGAGGCGTGAAAACGCAGAGGAGCCGCTTCTTGCAAGATCACAGGCCAGACTCTCTTCCTGTATGCTCATTTTATGTGCCGCATCTTCCGCCATGTGCGAAAGCACATACCTGTAATCACTGAGGCAGGGATCATCCTGCCAGCTTTTCCTTTCTTTCAGATATGACAGGAAAATATTCCTGCATTCACTCATCACAGAAGAATACGCTTCCACCTCACCGACTGCCCTGATGTATTCAGACTTTGATGTATCTGTGGTGTATAAAGCACTTGTATAGGCTTGAAGTGTTTCATAAACAGCCAGGAGTCTGTTATACGGTTCCAGTATTTCAGAAAGAGAGAGATCTCTCTCAATCAGAGTTTCCACCTGCCGGCATAAGTAAGGAACTGAATCCAGCGCTGTTCTGAAATCATCCCCGTCAATGGAAGAGAAGATTGTACTGAGATTCCAGTTCGGAAGTGTTCTGTCAATCATAAACTGAGTTTAACAGAAAGAAAGGCAGAAGGAGAATATCTCACAGCATTATGCAAGCGTCAAATGGCAGACTGACAGCATCTTCGCCTTCATGCGTCACAAGAATTATGGTTCTGCCTTTCTGATGCTTCAGTATGAACCGGCATACAGACTCGGCACAGTGGCTGTCAAGTCCGGTGAACGGTTCATCCAAAAGTATGATGTCACTTTCTGCTAGCATTGCCCTTATAAGGCTCACCCGTCTTTTCATGCCGCCAGAATACTCTCTTATTTTCCTGTACGGCTCATCCAGCCCGAGATCCCTGAAAGCATCAAGAATTTCATTTTCATCACAGCCGGGAGATACCGCATAATAAACATTATTATATGCGCTCATTGTGCTGCTGAGCCTGTCTTCCTGAAACACGAAGGAAAATTTCAGAAACGAAAAGCCGTTCACGCATCCGCTTTCATTGCTTTCCAGACCTGCGATAAGACGGAGAAGAGTGGTCTTGCCTCTGCCGGATGGCCCGCTAAGCGCGTAGATCTTCCCTTTTTCAAGTTCAAGCGGGAAGTTCTCAAAAACAGCCTTGTCTCCGAAATGTTTTGTGTATACAGCCTTCATACAGCCTCCAGATGACGGCCTGTCATTCTGATCAGCAAGTTCATGATGAACTCAAAACCGACAGAAAGCAGAACAATGAGAAGAGTATAGGCAAACACATCGGCAGTTGCGAAGAATATCTTCGCTTCATAAAGAAGATCACCCATGCTTCCTGACGGGATGCCGATAACCTCTGCAGCAACTCCGCTTTTCCAGGCAAGCCCGAGAGCAAGCGACGAAGATGACAGGAAGTACGGGTATACCTGCGGAAGATAGACAAGGCGGAATTTTCTGTACCTTGAAAGCCGGAAGACCCTGCTCATCTCGAGCATTCCCCTGTCAGTCGAGTCAATCGCACTCAGCAGATTTGTATAAAGCACAGGGAAGACCATCATGAATGAAATTATGACTGAAAGATTTCTTGACGGCACCCAGATGAGCACGACAATCACAATTGATGCGACGGGCACCACCTTGAAAGCCTGGACAAGCGGTTCCAGTGCGATACGCACCCATTTCCTGCAGGATGCAAGTGAAGACAGGATCACGGCAAGGAACAGCGAAAGAAGAAAACCGCAACCGATTCTCAGCGTGGAGAAAACTGCGGCATGCCAGACTTCCGCCTCACCCAGAAGTTCGAAAAAACGTACGAAAACAGCAATCGGAGATACAAGAAGTATCCTCTGTCCTATGGCGGCAGCAGCAATGTGCCAGATGGCAAGCCAGAACAATATTGCCGTTGCTTTCAATGTTTTAGAACTGATAGTAGAAATCCTCACCCGGCACACGGCCGCCGACAGATGCCGGATTTGCCTCATAAAGCACTTCAAGATAAAGTGAAAGGTCATTCTTCATTTCATCTCCGGTGACACACACGATATTGCATTCAGGAAGTGCCTTGAGAGCCACTTTTTCCGGAACAATATCATACTTCCCGACAAGAGCCGCAGCTTCCACCAGATTTGAAGATGTGAAATCTGTTGACTCCTTGTAATCGGCCAGGAAGGTATCCACGGCATCCTTATGTTCATCAATGAATGGCTTGCGGGCAACAATCACGCCTGTGATCAGGTTTGAGTCCGGACTTACCTCATCCCACGCATCATTAAGATCAATGGCAACTCTTATTCCGGGATTCTGCATTGCTGCGGTCGTAACAAACGGCTGCGGAAGCAGCGCGGCTGAATTTTCGTCATTCACCAGTGCCGCGACACATTCGCTGTGCTCGCTTTTCCATTCCACAGAGACCTTGCCGGAAAGCCCGGCTTCACTGAGAATATAGTTGAGAGAGAACTCCGGAGTCGAGCCTTTTCCGCTGGCATAAATCGTCTTCCCCTCAAGATCCGCAAGAGAATGGATGCTGCTGCCGTTTTCAACAATATAGAGAACACCGAGAGTGTTCACTGCAAGCACTTCAAGTGCACCGTCCGTGTTATTGTAGATCACTCCCGCAAGGTTTGCAGGAAGCGCCGCGATATCAACTTCACCTCTGACGAGCAGCGGAGTGATCTCTGTGGGGCTGCCGACTATGGTGAAATCATAGTCATTGCCGTTAACGCTCCCGCTTTCAGATCTGTCCATAAGGCGGACAAGTCCCATTGCAGTGGGTCCTTTGAGAGCTGCAATCCTGACAGCAGTAGTCTCTCCGGCAGTGGTGACTTCATCCACACTCTGTGCAAAGAGCGGTAATGAGATACATAAAACCAGTAAAGCCAAACCGATACGCTTAAGCATCAAGCACCTCCTGAAGTCTGGATCTGTCCAGAACTTTTATTTCCTGATTATTCCATTCGACAGCAGCACAGTCACTGAGAAATTTCAGTTCCCTGAAAAGCGCGGATTTGCCAAGACAGAGATACGAAGCCATTTCCTCTCTTGACGAAAACTCAGGCATCTCCTCTCCCAGAAGAAAGCTTGCCACTCTCTTCCGGTTGGATTTGATGGAAAGAAGGCTGACTCTTGAGAGAAGAAATGACAGCTTTCTGTTAACTGTCGCACAGTATGCATGATAAAGACTGACATGTTCATCCATAAGAGCTCTGACAGATGTTTTGGGCAGAAGGGTCAGGCAGCAGTCGCTTTTTGCCGTAAGTTTTGTCCTGAGATCCTCTTCACAGAAAAGATTCGAAATACCGAAGGCATCGCCTTCATGAAGAATATTGATAAGGCCGCCGGTACTGCTCCTGACTTCCAGGATGCCGCTGTCAATTATGACAATCATCCTTCCGTCAGAATACACATCATCAGCCCTCCTTCCCTTTTTCAGAAAGAGAGATCCCTTCTCCTTTATCGGATACGTCATCAGCTGCTCTAAGAATTCCTGCATGGCAGAAATGAGCATAGCACAAACAAAAACCGCATTTCAAGCGTTTATTTCAGTCCCATATGAGACCTACATCTGAATGCCGTATTCAGCTATCTTGGTTATGAGGGTTCTGCGGCTTATTCCCAGCTCTTCTGCCGCATGCGTGCGGTTGCCTTCCCAGCGCTGAAGTGAACGGATGATCGCGCTTTTCTCTATATCCTTCAATGTGACGGCATTTTCATTCTGATCGTCATGACAGATTCTTCTTTCTTCCCCGGGACGGGAAACAGAGAAGCGCAGATCAAGATCCTCAACCCTTATTATGTTCCCTTCCGCAAATATCATCGTACGTTCAAGAATATTCTCAAGCTCTCTGACATTACCATAAAAACTGTGCTTTTTCAGCATCTCGAGAGCTTCGGGTGTGAATCCTGTGATTCTGGTTCCCATGGTTCTGTTGTAGCGGGAGATGATATTTGCCGCCAGCAGAGGAATATCCTCGCTCCGCTCCCTGAGAGGAGGCAGTTCTATCCTGACAACATTAAGACGGTAGAAAAGATCCTCACGGAATGTGCCTTCCCTCACCATTTTCTCAAGATTCTTGTTGGTCGCTGCTATGATCCGGGCATTTATGGGCATTGGCGTCGTTCCGCCCAGACGGGTTATCTTGCGCTCCTGAAGCACCCTCAGTATCTTGACCTGAAGAGAGAGAGGCATATCGCCGATCTCGTCAAGGAAAAGAGTTCCTCCGCTTGCGAGTTCAAACATACCGTTTTTTCTTCCGCTGGCACCTGTGAATGCGCCTTTCTCATAACCGAAAAGCTCAGATTCAAGCAGATTCTCAGGCACACCACCGATATTTATGGCCACAAACGGCCCGGAAGAGACTGATGAGAAAGAATGAATTTCCCGGGCAACGACTTCTTTTCCGGTTCCGCTTTCTCCTGTAATCAGTACAGTTGCATTGGACGGCGCTATTTTCCTTATAAGCTCCTTGATGTGTGTTATCTGCGAGCTTTCTCCGATAAAAGAACTTTTTTCCTCCTCGCTTGCTTTTGCATTCTCAACTATGTTCCGCAGATTTGAAGACTCTACAAGGCTTTTTATCTTGATGCACAGCTCTTCAGGATCAAATGGTTTGACAATGTAGTCCTGAGCTCCTTCCTTGAGAGCTGTGACAGCATCTGCGATTTCCCCATGCGCGCTTATCATTATGACAGGCATGCGGAAGCCTTCACTTCTGATCCATCGGATCAGTCCAAGTCCGTCCATTCCGGGCATCCTGAGATCCACAAGAACCGCATCATAAGGATTCTCCCCAAGCATGCGCTGAGCCGAGAAGCCGTTTTCAGCACCATCAGAATCAATATTCTCAATGGCAAAGAACTTCTGCATCGTAACACGTATGTTAATCTCATCATCGACAATAAGAACTTTCAATTTCTCTCTCTCCTGCCTTTAGTCCTTCCGGTTCCGCTTACAACAAGTTCCTGCACAAAGGAATAGCGGGCGACAATCAGTTCCACTACAGTACCGCCGCCGCTGCGGTTGTATATTCTTATATCTCCTCCGCGTGCACGCAGGAACTGTCTTGAGATGGAAAGCCCGATACCGGATCCATGAATCTTTGTCGTATAGAACGGATCAAACAGCTTTTCCGCATCTCCCTGTATTCCATCTCCCCTGTCTCTTACATAAATATGATACATTCCCCTGCGGCCGAGGACAACTTCCACTTCAACCTGAGGATCCCTTCCTGAACAGCTTTCAACAGCATTTTTCAGAATATTCTCCACAACAGAACGCAGTCTGTCAGGATCAAAAAGGATGTAAGCCTGTTTCTCGCTTGTATCAAGCACTTTTACAGGATAGGCAAACAGCGGGATGAGATTGTTTATCATGGCAGCAACATCGATCTGCTCAGGCTGTCCTTCTGGATTGCGAAGAAAATCAGATACCCTGTTTGTCAGATTGATGAGCCTCTGGCATTCTCCTTCTATAAGCCTGACTTCATCCAGATATTCGCTGTCCCTCAGCTGCCGCTTCAGCAGCGCGATCTGTATTGTTATGGCGCTGAGGGGATTCTTTATCTCATGCGTCAGAGTTCTCGCAGCCTGTCCGAGGTTGACAAGATTGCTCTGCTTCACCATCTGGTTCTTATAATCACGGTTCTGCTTCATCAGTTTCATGACAAACAGATAAAGCAGCATTATTCCGATAATTACGAAAAAGGAAATGAAATATATTGCTTTCTGGCGGTCTATGTAATTAGAACCGTCAAATGACATATACATGATGAGGGAGTCATCTGAAAATGCAGGGCCGCCGCTGAGGAAACTGATTGTGTTAAGAGCCAGAGGCTGACGCAGGAAGCGGATATACTCAAGAACATCAGTCTCCGTGTTATAGGAAACAAGCGTATTGCTGCCATCTTCAGTGGAACGGCTGGCTATGGATGAGACCGGCAGCATGTTATACACGCTGCCCCAGCTCTGAATAAGGCGTCCTGATGCATCATATATGCCGACACCGACAACATCCTGACTGAAAGACAGGGAATAGCCTGAATAAGAATTCTGCTGAAGCTCAAATACGACATCGTTGAAACTCCGTTCAACCATGTTCTCCAGCTGCAACCGCTCTGTCCTCACAATGACAGAGGCGATAAGTATCACCAGGGATGCGAGGATCAGGAAGGCAAGGCTTATCGTGACATTCACCATGTAACTTTCCCTTTTTTCCTGGGAAAGCCAGCCTGTAAAACGTTTTTTCCTTTCCTTGCCTCCGCTCCTGTTCACTTTACCACTACTCGTAACTCAAAGATTCAATAGGATCCAGCCTGGATGCCTTTGCTGCCGGATACCATCCGAAGAACACTCCGACAAACATGCTGAAACCGAGCGAGATCACAATCGCCGCATAGCTGAAATATAATTTCCATCCGACCAGATTGACAACAGCAAAACTGATCAGAGATCCAATAAGTATTCCTATTATACCTCCGATTACGGTAAGCGTCAGCGCTTCTATGAGGAACTGCCACATAATCACATGCGGAGATGCTCCGAGAGCTTTTCTTATGCCTATCTCGCGTGTTCTTTCCGCAACGGAAACCAGCATGATGTTCATGATGCCGATTCCTCCGACCAGAAGTGATATCGCTGCTATTGCAGCAAGGAAACTGGAAAGAGTGCTTGTCACTTCTCCAGCCATCTCGACAATCGAGGCTGCAGAGAAAACCGTGAAATAATCACTGCCTATCAGTTCTGTAAGATAATCCTCAATATTCTCGCCGACAGTGATGGCATCATAACCTTCGGCCACCTTACAGGTATAGCTTGACATGGTTCTCACACTTCTGAAACGCTGGTCGTATGTATTGAGAGGCATGAAAATAGTACTGTCAAAGCTGTTGCCGAGAGTCGCCTCCTTCTCGTCAAGAACACCAACGACAAGATAGCGTTTGGAAGACTGCCGGAAAATCGAGACATAGGATCCAACAGCATTGCCGACAGGAAACAGTTCATCCGCAACATCCTTGCCCAGAACGACAACCTGTCTTCTGTTTATATTGTCCAGTGCCGTGAAATATTCTCCGTAAAGCAGTTCGGCGCTGTTCACATCGAAGAAATCGGAAGTGACGCCGTTGATGGTCACAGAAAGAATATCCTGTCCGCTTCTGACCCTGCTTGAGGAAGAAGCCGTGGGAAGAACCGCCTCAATGCCATCCACATTAGCTATCAGGGTATCCCCGAATGATTCATCGAAAACATTCAGCTCCCTTGAAGAGCCTGTCGGGAATATGTTCACCATATCGATACCGCCGACATTCATGCTTTCGGTGATGGATTCGGTTACGGACTGTCCGAGGTTGAGAATCGCTACAACAGAGGCAACACCGATTATGATGCCGAGAAGAGACAGCAGGGTTCGCAGTTTATTGTGAACCATTGAGGTAAGTGCGATTTTAATGTTTTCCCAGATCATCTCAATACCCCTCCACTATTTTTCCGTCATGGATGTATATCTGATCCCTGCATCTCATGCCGAGCCCTCTGTCGTGAGTTACGAATACGACTGTACGTCCCTCATCATTTATATCCTGGAAAAGTTCCATGATCTGATCTCCGGTTTTGCTGTCAAGCGCACCGGTAGGTTCATCAGCAAGCAGGATGTCAGGATTGTTCACAAGGGCACGGGCGATGGCAACTCTCTGCTTCTGACCGCCGGAAAGCTCGCTTGGAAGATGTTTCATCCTGTCCTTCAGCCCGACTCGCTCCAGCAGAGCCTCTGCCCTCTCCTTTCTTTCCCTGCCCCCGACACCGGCATAGAGCAGAGGGGTCATGACATTCTCAAGCGCGTTCTGCTTTCCCAGAAGGTTGAACTGCTGGAAGACAAAGCCGACTCTTCTGTTGCGGATATCGGCAAGTTCGTTATCATTGAGATTGTTGGTATACTCACCGCCTATTTTTATGAAACCGCTTGTCGGAGTGTCCAGGCACCCGATGAGATTCATCATCGTGCTTTTGCCGGAACCGGAAGGTCCCATGATTGCTGTGAACGACCCTTTTTTTATTGCGCAGGAAACCCCGTCAAGCGCCTTGACACAGAAGTCTCCGACAATATAATAACGGCGGACATTCACAAGTTCGATAACATTATCACTCATACATCAGAACCTCATCATGCCCATTCCCATCATGCCACCTGCAGATCTTTCATAGACCAGTGTATCTCCTTCAGCAAGATTTCCGGATACAAGCTGGCATGTCCCTTCGCCAAGATACTTGACCATGACGTTCACGGTTTCTGTCGAACCGTCTGCAGCAAGCTTCTGTACGGATGTGGCTCCACCGCGTCCTGTTGTGACAGCAGCCTGAGGAATGAGAAGCATCTCAACTTCTCCCTCTGAAGCGATCGTACCCTCGAAACTGTATCCGGGTTTCAGGCTGGCTGGCGGATTTTCAATGGTAAGCTCGACCTCAACCACACCGATACCCTGGCTTGAATAGGTTCCGAGAGTAGGAATATACGAGACGTACGCCTCGACTGTCTGGCCGGGAATGGAGTCAAATGTGAGATATGCTTTTTGTCCCAGCGTCACATACTGCATGTCAATCTCATCAATCTCGACAGTGGCCTTGAGCCTTGAGAGATCAGCGATCGTAACTGCGGCCTCCGTGGCACCGGCTTCAAAATAATCCCCCTCTGTGATATTGACATCCGCGACTGTGCCGTCGAAGTTCGCGACAAGATTTGTATATTCAAGATTGTTCTCTGCAGTTGTCAGCTGGAGCTTGAGCAGTTCAAGCTGACTCGGCGTACCATTAAGCTCGGCTTCCTTTATCTGTCTTTTGATGTTTTCAACATTATATGTCTGGCTGGTATTGTCGATGGCAGCAAGGATATCCCCTTCTTTCACACTGTCACCTTCTTCGACATTGACCGCGGTGATCGGGCCGGTTGCCCTGAAACGGGCTTCCTGTATATCATAAGCCTCGACATAGCCGGACAGGTCAATTGTTGCAGTATACACATTGCGGGTGACCAGAACCTCAACTCTTCTGTTCTGATTCATCATGGCTTCCTGCTGAGCCAGCAGTTCGGCACGGTAATTCGCATACAGCATATAACCGATGACAATCACGGCTATGACGACAATCCATGTGATGATCTTCCTGATTCTCTTTCTTCTCTTCTTCGCCTTGAACTGTTCCCTCAGGATTTTCTCCTGCTTCTCGCTTTCAGTCATGACGACTTCATCATTGATCTTGTTTCCGTTATCGCTCATATATTCCTCTCTTTTATATGTTCAGCTGTGCAATCTTGTTTTCAATTATAAGACCGTCAATTATATTGATCGTGTTATCATATTCAGCCCATTCGAGCTCCTTCTGCGCATCCTCGATTTCATCATGGGAACACAGTCCCGCTTCATAAAGCCGGTTGAGGTACTCAAGATTGGAAGCAAGATAGCTGTTCTGTGCATCCTGGTTCTGAAGTGTGTATGTATAATTGAGAATCTCAAGCTGAAGGCTCTGTGCATCCTGAATATAGGAAGTTCTCTCGCTGACAAGAGTATTCTGTGCGCTGACAAGATCATTGTTCAGCTTCTGAAGCTCTATGTCATCGCTTTTCTTTGTCGTCTTGTTTGTCCACGAACCGGAGAAAGTGAGAGACGGGGTGAAAGTGCTGTTGTCATATTCTCCGGAAAAGGATGTGCCTATTGTCCAGTTCCCGGCATTATAAACCGCACCGGCACTGCCTCCCAGACTCCTGTTTGAAGAACTTATAAGACTGTCTGCACTGCCGCTTATCACAATAGATGAGGGATTCAGAGAAGCTTTCTTTTCCTCCACACTCTGCGATGCAATCTCAACATCAATGCCGGCAAGAACCACATTTGTATTACCGCCGGGAAGTATGCTGAGCGTGAGATCAGGCTGCGGAAGCTCCTCAACTCCGTCCCACGTGAGTCCCGTGAGTGTGGTATACTGCTCGCATGCTGTTGCAATCTGCTTTTCAAGTGCGGCAATGCTGTTCTTCTGCAGATTGATCTGGTTCACAGACTGAAGATATGAGATTGAACCTTCACTCATATTGCCAAGCTCAAGAGAATCGGTGAGGGTCTTTTCTGCCTTGGAAAGCTTCCACTTCGCCTCATCCAGCTGCTGTTCAGCCTGGAGAATCGCCTTGATTGAACTGAGAACCTGACTCTCAAAGGAGAGATGCGCCATCTGGTATGTCATCTCACTCTGCAATGATGTGCGTGAATTACGGAGTGATACGGCAATATCCGAATCATAACCCGTAAGATCGAATGTATGCGACACTCCGAGTGACGGCGTCAGACTGTAGTAATCAGTATTTCCATATTCAAATCCCATGCCGGATGATGCTGTGATCGTTGTCTGCCCGTCATTGGGAAGAACGACTTCAACACTCGGAGAAAGGGACAGATCAGGATTGACAACTTCTTTTGATGTCTGAGTATTAAAGGTATTATCTGCCGGAAGGACAGAAACCGTTCCGCTTTTCACAGTAACCTTGATCTCATCATCAAGATCATTCTGCTGCTGGGTGAGAAGGCTGTTCTGGTAAGTCAGCTCGGCATTCTGCATCTGAGGGCTGTTGGCCTTGGCACTTGAAAGTATCGTGCTGTATGTCGTTGCCGCAGAAAGCAGGCTGCCGCAGGCAATCAGTGCAATCAGCATAGTCAGTTTTTTCTTCATAAAATCTCCTTTTGCAATACCGTGAGGTATCAGGAATTTCACGTAACAGGACTGGTTTCAGATAAAACACATAAATGTGAAAAAATGAAAATCAAATCCTCATTCAATTTACAATTTCATTTGCCAGAAGGGCAATTGGAAAATTTGTATTTTGTGTGATGTTTTTACTTTTCCCTTTTCCAGCCGCATGAAAGACACCCGGATGAGGCACAAAAAAGTTTTCCTTGACTCTTGCCATCACCCTTGTAATCTTATCTTAAGTGAAAGTTTTTATGCGAGGTAAATCCCATGAGCACAGACAATGAAGAGAATAAAAACGCCATGCTTGAGTCCCGCAGGAAAGAAGATCCTGACAAAAAACCCGGCGTGCACAATAACAGCAGCGGAGGCATGAATCCCAATACAAAGAAGAAATGGCAGTTCTCCATATTGTACTTCGTGATCATGCTTCTTGTCATCTTTGCGATAAACTCATTTCTGTTCACAAGCAATATCGAGCCGGTTGAAGTTGAATACAGCACTTTCAAGGACATGATATCAAACGGGCAGATCCAGCAGGTGGCATTCACAGAGGAACAGTACATCGGCTATTCCGTAACAAGACAGGAAGCAGTGAGCATTCTGCAGGAATATGCCAGGACAAGACAGATACCGCATGATATAGACACAAGCATGGTAATACCATACTCGACATATATCATCAATGATCCTTCATTCGTTCCCCTTCTGGACGAAAATGATGTCGAGTATTATGCAACAGCACCGGCCAAGCCGTCAGTGCTGCTTTCACTGCTTTATACGTTCCTGCCCCTCATAATCTTCATATTCTTCTTCCGCTGGATGAGCAAGAGGCTCAATGCCGGAGGAAACGGAGTCCTTTCATTCAATCAGAACAAAAGCCAGATCATAGCGGAGGGAGACACGGGCGTGCATTTTTCTGATGTTGCCGGATGCGATGAAAGCAAGATGGAACTTGAGGAGGTCGTCGACTTCCTGAAAAACAGCGATAAATACACAGCCATCGGTGCCAAGATTCCGAAAGGGGTTCTGCTTGTAGGGCCTCCGGGAACAGGTAAGACACTGCTTGCACGTGCAGTCGCAGGAGAAGCTGGAGTCCCGTTCTTCAAGATGTCCGGAGCAGACTTTGTCGAAATGTTCGTAGGTGTCGGTGCGGCACGTGTCAGGGATCTTTTCAAACAGGCAAGGGAGAAAGCACCGTGCATCATCTTCATTGATGAGATCGATGCCATAGGACGGCAGCGTTCCTCTGCCGGAATCGGTGGAAACGATGAAAGGGAGCAGACACTCAACCAGCTGCTTGTCGAGATGGACGGTTTTGATTCAAGAAGCGGTGTCATCATACTGGCAGCAACCAACAGAGCGGAAATTCTGGATCCAGCCCTCCTCAGGCCGGGACGCTTCGACAGACAGGTACTTGTGGACAAGCCGGATCTCAACGGACGCTATGAAATTCTGAAAATCCATGCGAAGAATCTCAGGATGGACAACTCGGTTGATTTGAGGAAAATCGCACAGGGCAGTGCCGGACTTGCCGGTGCTGATCTTGCGAATATCTGCAACGAGGCGGCACTGCTCGCCGTAAGAGGCGGCAGGGCAAAAGTAAGTCAGCAGGATTTCGAGGAGGCAATTGAGAAATCAATCGCAGGACTTGAAAGGAAAAGCCGAGTGATGAATGAAAAGGAGAGAACGCGTGTCGCCTATCATGAGACAGGTCATGCTCTGACCGCCTATCTGACAAAGGGGTCATCTCCTGTCAGCAAGATCAGCATCGTACCACGTGGCTTCGGGGCACTGGGCTATACGCTGCAGTATCCGACGGAAGACAGATTCCTGCTCTCCCAGGATGAACTTCTCGGTGAGATTGACGTCCTGCTTGGCGGAAGAGCCGCAGAAGAAGTCACATTCAACAGCATTTCAACCGGCGCTTCCAATGATATCTCCCGTGCATCTGATGAGGTCAGAAAGATGATATGCGAATACGGTATGTCAGATAAATTCAGAAACCTCACCCTTCCCCGTCGGGATTCAGGGATTGACGGTGTCGGCGGAAGCCGGAATTATTCCGAGGACACCCAGAAGTATATTGATGAGGAAGCGGAAAAGATCATCAATGAGAGATATGAACATGTACTGGGGAATCTCAGAAAGAACTGGAAGGCTCTTGATGAGATTGCAAAGAAGCTGCTGAAAGAAGAAGTCATTGAAGGTGATGATTTTGCAAAAATGGCAGATGAACTCGTAATCAGGGAAATAGAACAGGACTGATTTTCAACAACATTGTCAACAACATGCAGGACAAGCCTGGCAGGTTTACTGATGTGCTATAAAGAAGTAATAGAAGTGTAAAAAATTTTGCCGTTCCTATCCGGCACTTGCGCATTGTGTCGGATAGGTCGGGCGGTTATTCCGGCAAGTCAATCTTGCCGACAAAGCTGTAATAAATCTCAATGTCCTGCCTGCGGGTGCCGTTCTCGTCATAGCTGCACTCATGCACGACGATTTTCTCA
>CASDXQ010000018.1 GCA_949285145.1 uncultured Spirochaetales bacterium
AGAGGAATATGAGGAAATGAAGAAGATGATGGGCAATGCCTCAATCCATATGTTCAAACATGGAGGCCATCCTGCAATACTCAGCAATGCAGAGGAATTAGCTGAGATTTCAAAGGATTTCATCAAGAGACATGTGCCTCTTCAGATGATGCCGTGATTCACCTGACCACCCTGAAGGGTGGCAGCTATTTCACGGATTTGTTGTATAGCATAAAGAAGAAAAGGAACTATGGAATCATTCACAAAATCTACTGCAGCATGACATACGTCTTTCCCATTCCACCGTCTTCAGGATTGGCGAAATAGTAATCCTTCACATCCTTCTGTTTCTTCAGGTATGCATGTATGCCCTGTGAAAGAATTCCGTTGCCATAGCCGTGAATAATGGAGAATGAAGAGACTGAATGGACAAGACAGGCCTCGATCTCCTCTGCTATCGCATCAAGAGCCTCAGCAAGAGTCTTTCCCCTGAGATCAAGAGTCAGTGACGGCATCTTCGTAGTGGACTTGAACGGGGAAACCGTTGCCTTTTTCTCTTCAGGCGCAGGTCTGAGATCTGAGGAAGGAAGTGTTATCTTCATGGAATCGATCGACACCTGATAGCGCCCCTTGCCCAGTGCTCTGAGGATTATGCCGCGGCGGGAAAAGCTACCGCACAGAACCTCATCTCCCGGCTTGAAATCACGGTCAGCATCCACATTCGCCTTTTCAAGCTGCCTGTCAACTTCGGCATCAAGAGCGCTGCTTTTTTCCTCAAGAGAGGAAATGAATGAGCGCACAGCCTTTGTCTTTTCCTTTGTAAGAGCTCCTGTGCTCACATCCTTCACAAGGTGCTCAAGCTCACGACGCTTGTCTTTCATCCAGACTCTGAGCTCATCTGCACCTTCCTTCTGGAGACGAAGACGCATTTCATCAAGTTCCCTTTCCTTCTCCTCACTCTTCTTTATCTGGGCTTCAAGCTTCTTCTTCTCAAGCGAGAGCTCGCTCACTTTTCTGTCAAGGGCACGGGATTTTCCGTTCAGGGCGGAAATAAGCGATGCGACAGAAGACGATGAGGACAGGCTTTCCTTCGCCTGCTTTATTATGACAGGAGGAAGTCCCATCTTCTTTGCCGTCGCAATGGCATGGGAATCGCCGGGGAGTCCTGCAATGACCCGGAATGTCGGCCTGCTTGATGATTCATCAAAGTCCATTGACGCATTCAGCATTGCCTTGTCACTGTAGGCATGCATTTTCACCTGCGAATAATGCGAAGTGATGAAAAGCATGCTGCCTTTTGTCTTGAAATAATCGAGGATGCTGTCAGTGAGGGCTGCGCCTTCAGATGGATCTGTTCCGCTTCCGATCTCGTCAAGCAGGACAAGTGAATCAGCATCTGCATCCCTGCATATTGATGCCACGTTGGCCATGTGGGACGAGAATGTGGAGAAGTTCTCAAGAATCGACTGCCCGTCTCCAATGTCAGTATAGACTGATGTGAAAAGAGGAAGAGTGCTGCCTTCATCAAAAGGAGCAAAGCCGCAGGTCTGTGCAAGCAGGGAGAAAAGAGCCGCGGTTTTCATCGTAACCGTCTTTCCTCCTGCGTTCGGGCCTGAGAGAACGACAATTCTGATGCCTTCCCCAAGAGACAGGCTTATGGGAACAGCTTTGTCGAAAAGCAGCGGATGACGTGCATTCCTAAGGTTCATGAGACTGGAGAAAGTGACTCTGCTGCTTCTGGTTTCCTTTACGAAAAGCGCAAAGGAATAGTGGAAATCGAAATCAGATGCATAGGCATCAAGTTCCCTGAGGCTTGTGATCACATTCCTCACCTTTCTTGAAAGATCAGATAGGATCTTATGTTTCATCCTCACTATCTCATCCTCGGCAAGCACGACCTTGTTGTTAAGCTCGACAAGCTCGAAAGGCTCGACGAAAAGAGTCGATCCTGTTGCGGATGACCCCTGGACATAGCCTGCAACCTCGCTTTTTCTCTCCCTTTTCACAGGAAGGACAATACGCTCATTCCTGTACACTGCCTCACCGGACTGGAACAGAGATGAATTTGCAACCATGAAGGACTGGGCATAGCTCTGCCTTCTCAGTCGCTCGCTTTCAAGCGCCCTGTAAAGAGGCCTGAGCAGAGGATGGGTTTCAAGAACGCTGCCATCAGGTGAGAGTGATGATGATATTTCCTTTCCGAGAGAGAGCAGCTCATCAGAAACCAGTGAATCATTTTCCTCGAAGGCTGCAAGAAGATTGGCAGCTGAGATGAATGATGAGACAAGGTAGATGTCAGGGCCGTCAAAATCGGGAATCTTCCTCTCATATGCATCGAAAATGGATGAAAGCGATACAAAAGGAGAAAGGGACACCTTTCCTTCCCTTATCCTTTCCAGTATTTCCTCAATTCTGGAGGCACGGGATGCGATGAGGCTCTCATCGCTTGTGAATGCAGAGGGACTTATCTTCTCTTTTCCTCCATCACTCAGGCTGTGACGCCTGACAAGCGAGAGCACCTGCTCAAATTCAAGATCCGCGATTGTTCTTTCTCTTATCATTGTTTGTTCTTTCTGAATTTAGTGCGAAGATACCCCGGCTTTCTTGACTCAAGGCTTTCAAGCAGTCCGAGGTAGCTTGTATAACGGTCGGAATCGATGAGTCCGTCCTCAAGTGCTTTTATCACGGCACAGCCGGGCTCTGTTGAATGGGTGCAGGATGAGTATTCGCATTCACCTGCGTAACGTGAGAACTCAATGAAGCTGTCTGAAAGGACGCTTTTATCCTCATATGGAACAAGAAGCTCTCTCACCCCCGGAGTGTCTATTATCCGGATGTCATCCCTTTCCAGATAAAGAGCATGATTCGTCGTATGCCTGCCCCTCTGGTATTTCTGGCTGATTTCCCCTGTGATCTGCTTTTTCTCCGGCCTGATTATGAGATTGACAAGAGAACTCTTTCCGACCCCGCTCTGACCGACGAAGGCTGTGGTCCGTCCTTTCAGCAGACTTTTGAATTCTTCAATGTTTTCTCCTGTGGCGGCACTGACGGCAATGATCCTGTATCCAAGCTTATGATAAAGCGCCCAGCGGTCAAACTCATCCTCAGTCAGGTCAAAGTCGCATTTGTTCATCACTATGATTACATCGCAGGACTGCACGCAGCTGAGCGCCCGGTCCAGAAAACGCGGGCGGAAAGGCGGCTCAAATGCACTTGTTATGATCGCAGCCTGATCCATGTTCGCCGCAATCGTCTGGTTCTTCTCGAGTTTCACGTTCCAGCGCACGAAAGCACTCTTCCTCTCAAGACGTGCCGTTATAAGACCTTCAGTCTCACTGTAAGGTGTGAATTCCACATAGTCACCGACAGCAAGAGGATTGTACTCAAAGTCCTCAAGAGGAAGTTTCTTTCCCTTGATACGCAGTCTATAGTGTCTTCCACCCTCTTCATCATATGCGTCATAAAGATTGTTGATCGCTTTTCTGATCTGTGCTTTCACAGAAGATGAGTGTAGCACAAGTGATGCTGATTGACAAACCTCAATCAAGGCCTGATCCTTATGGTATGTTCAGTGCACAGATCTGTTCCCATCCGGGCTGCAACAGCTATGTCAGCCCGCCTTTTGATACCTGCTTCCACCATTCAGAGAGCGAGGAGAGGAAGATAATTCTCGGCAATCTGGAAAAGATTCTCAGCCAGAAGAAAAACATAAAGGACATCACGATAGTCGGCGGGGATTTTGAGAACGTCAATGTCAGGGAAAGACGGCTCACCGCATCCAATTTCGCCTTTTCCACATTCACCGGATGCGATTTCTCATACTGTGACATGTACACCTGTTTCTTTGACATGTGCATATTCATAAACTGCCGCTTTGACAGTCTGGAGGCAAGTTACTCCATTTTCTCCGGTTCCGACTTCAGAGGCTGTTCCTTCACCGGTTCATCTCTGATCAGCTGCAACTTCATGGGAATAGACAGCGTCGGCAACGATTTCTCCCATTCGGATCTCTATTTCTCCAATTTCAGCATGAGCAAGATATTCAATACTGATTTCGAAGACTGCAACCTCAAGAGGGTCAATTTCCGTGCAAGTGCGATAAAGAATGTCTCATTCCGCTATTCAAATCCGGAAGAGGCTTTCTTCAAGAATGAGGTGGAGGATGTGATGTCATGAAAATATTCTCCCATTTCTGTCCTCAGGGACAGGTGAACACATATCTTGTAACAGAGGGAAAGAGAAACTGCGATGCCCTCATAATAGATCCGGCAGATCTGGATGGCGGCCTCATTTCCATAATAGAGAAGTATGAACTGAACATAGCGGGGCTTCTTGTAACACATGATCACGAGCAGCATGTGAGGGGAATCGGAAAAATAGAGAAAGTATACCCGTGTCCTGTCTATGCCTTCAAGGATTCGGTACAGGGTTTTGACTGCGTGAGGCTGAGAGAAGGCAAAAACATAAGAATCGCGGATTTCACGCTGGACATCCTCTATGTTCCGGGGCACTCACCCGACTCGCTTGCATACGTCATCGGCAACTGCATCTTCACCGGTGACACGCTTGCGGCCGGAAGGGTCTCAACGACGATAAACAATTTCGCACATGCGATACTTGTAAGGAACATATCGGAAAAGATAATGACTTATGATGACAACTTCCTGATCTTCCCCGGACATGGATGTCCGACAAAGATCAGAATTGAACGTCTTTTCAATCATGATCTGCTGGAAAGCGAGGTGCAGCTAAGCGAGAATCTGTTTTAGCACGGCTCTTATTCTTTCAGGCATACGTGCATAGAACGTCATTCTCTCCCCGCTGACAGGATGGTCGAAGCTGAGGGAAAGTGCATGAAGGCACAGCTGGAGGGAAGGGAAATTTCCGTCCCTGTTTGAATATATGTCATCACCTAAGAGAGGATGATTGATGCTTTTCATGTGAACACGTATCTGATGGGTGCGTCCGGTCTCGATCCTGATGCGCAGAAACGCATAATGCTGACTCTGTCTGAGGACGGTGTAATGAGTCACTGCGCTCTTTCCCTTCTTCGCATCATCACATGTCACAAAGCTTTTCCTGTCAGCCGGATTCCTCACGATATTCTTATCTATCGTTCCCCTTTTCTTTCCAAAATACCCTTTTGCAATGGCAATATATGTTTTTTCAGTGGTATGGGAGGCAAACTGAGATGCAAGATTCCTGTGAGCCTCACCCGTCTTTGCGATCACCATGACACCGGATGTGTCCTTGTCCAGACGGTGAACTATTCCGGGCCGCATCAGGTTCACTTCCTCATCCTCGCTAGTGGCGAAATCATCGCCGTACCGGTACAGAAGCGCATTGACAAGAGTACCGGACCAGTTGCCGGCGCCGGGGTGCACAACCATGCCGCAGGGCTTGTTTATGACAAGCAGCGAATCGTCTTCGTACAGGATATCCAAAGGAATATCCTCACCTCTCAGTCCTTCAAAAACTTCCTCATTCCAGCTTACCGTCACGATATCGCCTTTTTTCACACGGAAACTCTTCTTCACAATCCTGTCATTCACAAAAACCGTGCATGAAGGATATGAGAAAACAGAACGCGGAAGATCATAGACTGCCTTGTCAACACGTCCTTCAGTCTGTGCGGTACAGGAAAAACTCTCCTTTCTGATCATCCTTCAATTTCCCCTATTATCCAGTCAGCGGCTGAAATGGATAATGAAAGGCCTCCGGCAATAAGCATCTGCCAGCCGAATTCCTGCATTCCGTCCGCACTCACCCATCCGGCCTTCTCCATCAGATTCCAGGAAAGTACGGAAAGCGGCAGCGTGATGACAAATGAACCGAAGAAAAGGCTTTCAGCCCTTCTGAGCTTCATGGTCCAGATGGGGAACTCATCTTCTCCATATGGTTCATAGCTGAGTTTTGCCTCGGCAGCAAGAGGTGAAAGAGCAATTGCCATGACGAGAAAGAAAGCAATGAATTTCTTAAACATCATACTTCCTTGCTCCGAAGATCGCGCTTCCAATCCTCACTTCATTGCTTCCTTCTTCTATCGCCTGTCTGTAGTCCGCACTCATGCCCATGCTCAGAACTGAAAGCGGATAGCCTTCATCATTGAGCTTGTCGTAAAGGCTTTTCACATATCTGAAAGCTTTCCGGTTCTTCACCTCATCAAAACCAAGAGGGCCGACCGTCATGAGACCGCACAGTCTCAGATGCGGACAAACTGAAAGATGGGACACTCCGTTCATTAGCTCTTCTTCATCAGCGAAACCAGATTTCCGCTCTTCCCCTGAAGAATTCACTTCAAAGAGTATGTCCATCACACGATCTGTCCCGTCAAGATGCTTTTCAAGCTCGTCCATGAGAGGAATCGAATCCACACTGTCTATGCGGTCGACAAGAGAAAGTGCTTTTTTCGCCTTGTTGCGCTGCAAATGTCCTATGAGACACAGTTTCATTCCATCCGGACGATCACAGAGAGGAGGAAACTTCGACTCGATCTCCTGCACCCTGTTCTCTCCGAAGAGCCGCTGACCCTGATCATATGCCTCAAGAATATCCTCATAAGGATGCGTCTTGCTGACAGCCATGAGTACAACATCATGGCTGCAGGCTGCGGCACATTCATCAATATCATTTCTGACAGTTTTTATGTTAACCATTATTCTTTCTTTCCTTGCTGGCTTTCTTTGCAGCCTTATGCCCGGCTTTCTTTGCTTTGTACTCTTCTTTCAGCTCATTGACAAGAGCACGGGCCTTTTCAAGCTGCTCCGCACCATCGCGCAGCGTGAGAGACGGGTTGCTTTCGAAAATTCTCTTTCCATAAGAATAGTAACGCTTCTTGCGGCCTTCAAGCTCAAGGGCGAATCTTTCCTTCGCCTGTGCGAAACTTTCAGGAGAAAGAGTTGATCTGAGGGCCTTGAGGGATGCTTCCGCATTGGCCTTTGCCACGTTGATTTCCTTCACGAATGCCTGGAACTTGCTCATCTTCGATACAGACACGGCTGTGTCTGCGGACATGACGCCCACGATAGCAAGTGACAGGACATTGACCAGCGTCATGTTCAGCCCTGCAAGGAAATTGTATATCGGATCATTAACGACATAGACAATGAAAAGGCAGAGGAGTCCGAAAAGCGTTGAATTCAAGGCACATACTCTTCCGTTTATGTTCAGAGGATAAGTTGAATAGTCCCACAGCTTCACATGAAAAAGCTTCTCAAGTGCAAAGCTCGTGAAGTATTCAAGAACTGACGTAAGTATTACTCCGCATACAAAAACAAGATACCAGTGTTCACGGAAAGGATACAGAACCACAATCACGATCATGGCGCCGAAACCGTAAATTGGAAGATACGGTCCTATGAGAAAACCGCGGTTTACGAATCTCTTCTTGGGAAGAGAGCAGTACACGACTTCACATATCCAGCCGAGCACGCAGTAAATGAAGAAACTGAGAACAAAGGTGTCAACACTGTACATACCGCCTCCAGATAAAAAAAAGTCAGGCAGCATGTACCTGACTTCCAGTGGAGGATACAAGGATTGAACTTGTGACATCCTGCTTGTAAGGCAGGCGCTCTCCCGCTGAGCTAATCCTCCGTAATTGCCTGATCTTTCAGCAACGCTGATTAACTTAGCAGAAAATCTCATTTTAAGTCAATAGAAAACCGATTAAAAATGAGAAATCCAGATAAGCCGTGTTGCTGAAAGCAAATACATTGACCTCAAGTACTGTTTTCTTTATTCAGATTAATACGCCGAAGACAAATTGGCAAGGATTTCCGGTTCTGAGGAAAACTATTTTCCCTCCCTCAATTGAATTTTTTCACTCTCCCTGCTAATACTGATTCCATGACCGAACAACGCCTTATGCTATTTGAGAGCGAAAGAGTCCCGCAAGCCGTGCTCAAGCTGGCCATACCTACGGTACTCTCATCTCTTGTAATGACAATATATTCGCTTGCCGACACTTTCTTTGTGGGAATGCTTAACAACAGTGTCGAAAACGCAGCAGTCACGCTTTCCGCGCCTGTCCTTCTTGCGTTCAATGCCGTCAACAACCTTTTCGGTGTCGGTTCTTCCTCGATGATGAGCCGGGCGCTGGGACGCAAGGACTACAGAACCGCATACAGGAGCTCGGCATTCGGCTTCTACTGCTCAATCGTCAGCGGCATTCTTTTCTCATCACTCTGCTTTTTCTTCAATGACGGGCTGCTTGTGCTGATCGGCGCAGATGCATCCACAATGGAAACTACACGGGCATACCTGAAATGGACGGTCCTATTCGGAGCATCTCCGTCAATCCTCAACGTAGTCTTCGCCTACCTTGTCCGCGCCGAAGGCTCTGCAATGCATGCAAGCATAGGTACAATGAGCGGCTGTGCTCTTAACATTATTCTCGACCCCATTTTCGTACTTCCGCAGTTTGCGGGCATGGGAGCGGAAGGCGCCGGACTTGCAACACTCATATCAAACTGTTTTGCCGTACTTTATTTCCTTATCCTCATAACAGTCAGGAAAGGAAAGACCTACGTCACCATAAGTCCCAGGCACGTCTGCCTGAAACGGTATATTGTCCTGGGGGTCTGCGCGGTCGGCATTCCTGCATCCATACAGAATCTGCTGAATGTGACGGGAATGACGCTTCTGAACAATTTCACATCCGTCTACGGTGCCGATGCCGTTGCCGCAATGGGAATAGCACAGAGGCTGAACAACGTCCCCTACAGCATTGCCAGCGGCTTCACGCAGGGAGTGATGCCGCTTGTCAGCTATACATTTGCAAGCGGGAATCACAAAAGAATGAAGGAGGCGATAATATTCGCGGCAAAGGTGGTAGTCACATCGCTTCTTGCCGTAACAGTCATATACAGCATCGAATCTCCTTTTTTCATCTCTCTTTTCATGTCAGACGGCACTGTGGTCTCCTACGGAACACGCTTCATCAGAGGCTTCTGCCTGGGCATTCCCCTTCTTGCCGTTGACTTTCTTGCCGTCGGCGTTTTCCAGGCTGTGGGGAAAGGCTTCTATTCACTCTGTTTCGCAATAATGAGGAAGATCATCCTTGAAATTCCGGCGATCATAATACTCAATACGCTTTTCCCGCTTTACGGTCTTGCCTATTCACAGGCGGCGGCGGAATCCGTCATGGCTCTTCTTGCCGTCATAACGCTGACAAGGCTTGTGAGGAAGATCAGCGAAGGAAAGCCGGTCGACTGCGCAGGGCGCAGCTGAGAGTCTCCTTCATGCCTGTCTCATCGGCAATGCCGCATCCGGCGATATCGAAAGCTGTGCCGTGATCAACAGATATTCTGAGAACCGGCATGCCGAGAGTAAGGCTTATTGTCCTGTCGAAATTGTACGTCTTCGCCGCGATATGCCCCTGGTCGTGGTAAAGGCTCAGCACAGCTGAATACTTTCCTTTCAGGCACTGATGGAAGACGCTGTCCGCACTCACGGGGCCCGCGACATCAAGTCCAATCCTGCGGCATTCATCCACTGCCCTTTCTATTTCCTTTTCCTCATCACCGAAAAGACCTCCGTCAGAGCTGTGTGGATTAAGGCCTGCAACTGCAAAAGTCCCTCTGACACCAAGTCTTTCCAGCTCTTTCATGCAGCGGGGTATGTAATCCGTCAGACGCTGATATGTCACCATATCGCAGGCCTTTCTGAGAGCCACATGGCGAGAGAGGAAGAATATCCTCATGTTATCAACCTGGAACATGGTAAGCGGATCGTCAGTACCGGTAAGAGATGCGAATATTTCAGTGTGTCCTATGTACGGGACTCCTGCCATTCTGAGTGAGACCTTGTTTATCGGGGCAGTGCATACACTCTCAACCTTTCCCTCCAGTGCATCTTTCACGGCCTTCTCTATGCATTCATAAGATGCCCTGCCGCATAAGGCAGACTCCTCTCCCATCGTGAAATCTGATGGGGAAAGATTATGAAGATCCATGACATTCACCATCCCCTTCACGCACTGGCTGACATCGCTTACCGCATTGAAGACATAGTCAAAGCCAAGCGCCTTGTTCTCTTTTTCCAGAATGCGCGTATCGCCGTAAATGAGAAAATCTTCAGTACTGAAAAATTTAAGTGCCTTGAGAATGATCTCAGGCCCGATGCCTGCTGCGTCTCCAAGAGTGAGTGCAATCATGAAAAACTCCTTATTGTTTTTTCAAGTCTATCACCATTTGTCTTTCTTGGATACATTTTCACATATATTCTAAATATTTTATTATATTGAAAATAATTAAAAAAATACAAAAAAATTTGTTGACAACTTTCAAAATAGCCCTTTAAGATGTAAGCACAGGGAGGCAATAGAGATAAGAACTCTAGCAGCTCATAAAAGAAAAAGCATCATAAGCCCATGATGGTGTGTAAACCGGAAAGGATAGCTTGGTGCTGATAGACATGAGCAGGCTGCCAGAATGAGAACAAAATCTCTATTATAAAGAACAAGCCTCCAGGACAGATGAGAGCCCGGACAATTGTTCATGAAGCAAAGTGAACGATAAAACAGAAGTCCGGGCTGTATTTTTGCCCTTTTCCCGAGGACAAAATTCATCTTCCGTGAATACAGAATAGCGTTTCATCTTTTTTTAGTAAAAAACTATTGAATTTGCATTCATTATGAGTGAACCTCCCCACATTATAGAATGTGGTGCTTCCCGCTACACGGCTCTTGCCGTGCCTGCTCCTTTAGGGAGCGGGGACTTCCCTTCCACCGCCTGGTCTTCTCTCAGTTCAAGCCGAAGCTCTCACCGCAAGAAGACTGATATAGGTGGACAGGGTGCATGTGGCCCGTGCGGATAAGCCTGGAACTTTTGCCTTGGCCTCCGACGCCTCCGTCTCCGGACACGTTTTCAAGGTTTCCCTTATGAAAAACCTTGATCCTATATTGTACGACGCCGACAAGTCGGTGTTGTACCTTTTTCCATTACTGAATGTGCACTGCGACCAGTTGTCTTTATCTCTCTTTACCTGACCAGAACCATCAAAGGCATACTTCGATGTTCCTGCTGCCCAGACCGTCGAGAATCTCATACCTTTTCTGTGGGCAAGTGCCTCCACTCGTTTTGCAACATCCTTCTTTCTCCACAGATGAAGCCGCTCCTTCTTTGAACCTTTCACCTTTCCTTTGATACTCAGCTTCTCCATGACAATCACTGAGGCTCCTTCAGATGAAGCAAACTCCACTATTGCTGAAGAAGTAAGCCTTGCAAGGTTCTCATTATGGTTCTTCAAAAACCGGTCCAGTCTGTATGTTCTGCACTTTGATAAGGAATGTGCCTTCTTTCTCTCATTCACAATCCGGTTGAAACGGTCTTCTTCTCCTGTGAAGGTGATGAACCTCCTTGCAGTGACAGTACCGTCCTCATTCATGATTGAGCAGACAGCCGCATTGTTGATGCCGATGTCCACAGCACATATCGAATATTCCTTCTTATCCTTCTTTGGAAGCTCTGCATCCGTCTCAAAGGCAAAGGAAAGAGTGAAGCGATGTCCGTGCTTCTTCAGTACAGGACATTTCGCCTCTGACAGGTCGAACTCTTTTTCGATGCTCCTGACATCTGCCTGTGACAGCTCAAACACATGCCACTTCCAGTCACCATCCCTGAAGAGTTTAAGCCTTGCCATGTACACTCCATCCTTTTTATCGAGTATGAACATATTGTCCCTGTAGAAGGCAGGCATGACATTTCTCTTCCTCTTCAGGAATGGCTTCTTATTAAGCTTATCTGAAACTTCCCACTCTGCAAGGTTCTTCCTGTAGAGCGTGACGGCGGCAATCGCCTCCATGATCGCCGCACGGCGGAGATATGACGGAAGCTTGTGGAAGCGGGTGTCGAATGATGGATAGAGGGCCTGCCTCCTGGCTGTGGAATGCACGAACCTTTCGACAAGCGCCATTGCACTGTGGGACTGAAACATACCGACTTCCTCGAAGTGATCCTCGGCAACACCGATGAGGAAGGAGACCGCTTCTTGATAGACTGTGACGGTATCCAGGAACGGCTTAAACGCGTCCTTTATCCTGACCTCTCTCGACACCATTAACTTCATATCTAAATACTAGCATAAAAAAGAGATATTTACAATCAAAAACGCATTATTTTTTGCTTTCTCCACATCACAGAAGATGGAGACTGCGCGGTGGTATTGGGTTCAAACTTGCTTTAAAACTGCCGCTTTTATTATTCTCAGACTCTATTTCCCCCTCCCTGAGCTGAGAAAAAGCGGCGGCTTTTCAAAATCTGCTTCATGACTATAATCATTGTCATGACTATCCGCTTTGCTACAAAGGAAGACGCACCTGCCCTTCTCGGCATCTATAATCAGTATATTGATACTCCCATAACATTTGAGACGGCTCTTCCATCTCTTGATGAATTCGTCAGCAGAATCGAAACTTATTCCTCATTCTATCCCTATCTTGTCTCTGAAAATGATAATGGAAAGATAACAGGCTATGCCTATGCCCACAGGATTTTCGAGCGTGCAAGCTACCGTTTCGATGTGGAAACCACAATATATGTCGCTCAGAAAGCGCATCATAACGGAACGGCAAAGATGCTGTACGATACTCTTCTCTCATATCTGAAAAAGATGAATGTCATAAATGCATATGCCCTTGTGACAGGTCCGAACAAGCAGTCAATACACTTTCACAGAAAATGCGGCTTCAAGGACTTTGCGACATTCAGTGAAAGCGGAATAAAGAACGGCAGGTGGATTGACGTCATCTGGTTCGTGAAAGTGCTCAACGAAAAAACATTTAATCCGCCTGAGCTGAAAAGCATAAAAGAAGTCCTGGCAGAGCAGGACTTGTGAATCTCATTTGATTTCGAATTTCTGATGATCCTTGAGGACAACATCGTGGGCACCGCCCTCGACTATTGAAGTCGGGCTGACTATTGTCAGCTTGGCCTTCTCCTTGAATTCATCAAGGCTGAGTGCGCCGCAGTTACACATAGTCGACTTTATCTTCAGAATGGTAAGAGCAACATTCTCCTTAAGGCTTCCGGCATACGGCACGTAGGAATCGACACCTTCAACAAAGCTGAGCTTCTTCTCTCCGCCCAGGTCATAACGCTGCCAGTTGCGGGCACGTGCTGAACCTTCTCCCCAGTATTCCTTCATGTAGTTGCCGTTGATTGACACAAGATTCGACGGGGATTCGTCAAAACGTGCGAAATAACGGCCGAGCATCAGGAAATCAGCACCCATGGCAAGAGCAAGCGTCATATGATAATCATAGACAATTCCGCCGTCAGAACAGACAGGAATGTAGACACCTGTCCTCTGGAAATACTCATCGCGTGCCCTGACGACATCTATAAGTGCACTTGCCTGTCCGCGACCGATTCCCTTTGTCTCTCTCGTGATGCAGATCGAACCGCCTCCGATACCGACTTTAACGAAGTCGGCACCGCACTTTGCAAGGAAGTTGAAACCTTCGGCATCAACAACATTCCCGGCACCGACCTTCACGCTGTCTCCGTATTTTTCACGGATCCAGGAGAGAGTCCTCTTCTGCCACTCCGAGAAGCCTTCGGAAGAATCGATGCACAGCACATCCGCACCTGCAGCGACAAGAGCAGGCACTCTTTCCTCATAATCTCTGGTGTTTATACCGGCACCAATGATGTATCTCTTATACTGATCAAGCAGTTCGTTTGGGTTTTCCTTGTGAATTGAATAGTCCTTCCTGAAGACGAAGGCGACAAGATGTCCGTCTTCAGTGACGACAGGAAGCTGGTTAAGCTTATGTTCCCATATGATATCATTGGCCTGAGAAAGTGTGATTCCCTCTTTCCCAATTATAAGCTTGCTGAACGGTGTCATGAAAGATTCGACCTTCTCATCTCCGCTCATTCTTGAAATTCTGTAATCCCTGCTTGTGACGACTCCTAGAAGCTTTCCGTCGCACTCGCCGTTGTCAGTAACGGCAATGGTCGAATGTCCGGTTCTCTTCGTAAGGGCAAGAATATCATTCAGCGTCGCATCAGGCTTTATATTTGAATCAGAAACAACGAAACCGGCCTTATAGCTTTTGACACGTGCGACCATCCTTGCCTCGTCTTCCACACTCTGTGAGCCGTAGATGAATGCAAGTCCGCCTTCACGGGCCAGCGCCTGTCCCATCTTCTCGCCGGAAACAGCCTGCATGATGGCACTCACCATCGGGATATTGAGTGAGAGCGAACACTCCTCCTGTCCTTTTCTGTATTTCACGAGCGGGGTTTTCAATGAAACATTCTGAGGAATGCACTGTGATGAAGAATAACCGGGAATAAGCAGGTATTCTGAAAAAGTCCTGCTCAGCTCTTCGTAGTAATAAGCCATGTATAAAACTCCTTGACCAATTATTGAGATTACGAACCATTTGTGCAACAGACATGCATCATTTTCTGTGGAAATGTGAGAGAAAGTCATAAAAACGCAACATAGAAGCAACGTACAAAGATTTATGTTTTCAGAATTATCTCAGCTGTATCGAATAGTTTGAATTATTAATACATAATAAATATACCATTTTAGGTATATATATTTTTTGTTTACATCCATGAAAAAAAAAGAGACAGACTGCTGAATCTGTCTCTGCTATATTGGCATTATGATTGAAACTTATTTTTCAAGAATGAAGAGTTGGGATGTGTTATCACCAAGGCTGAAAGTCCAGCCACTGCCGCAGTGTGCATCATTATACGGAGAAGACTCAACCTTATAGCCGTCAAGAAGGAATGATGAAAGCTTTACATCCCTTGCTTTACCTTTGTTCAGGACCAGAAGCCATGCTTTGTCTTCAGTACGGCGGAGGATTGCCAGAGCATCATCATCAAGAGGAATGAAGTAAACGGATGCAAAGGCAAGATCCTTGTCCTTCCTGATCTTTCCCATGAGACGATGAACAAAAAGTGTATCCTTGTTCCACTTCTTCTCATCCCACCACATCGGATAACGGCTGCCTTCAACGCTGCCCATCTCGCCATCCAGCCCCACTTCATCTCCGTAATATATATTCGGCATGCCGGGAAGAAGGCAGAGTGCCATCACGACACCTTCGTACTTTTTCTGATTGTAAATGGCAAGATGATTATGAAGACGCGGAGTGTCGTGAGAATCGTAAAGATTCATCCTGAAGTAGCGTGAAAGATCAAAACCCGCATCCATGCTTGCCTGCAGTGCATCTGCAAGTTCATACGCATTGTACGGGATATCAACTTCGGGACTGTGTCCCCATGCCTCAGTCAGATAGCGGTCCCTTTCTCCCAGCCATGAACGGAGAGGCCGTCCGCTGCCGTAGTAATTCATGGTTGCATCCCACATATCGCCTTCAAGATACTCGCTTGCATCATTCCAGTCTTCACCGACAAGATAAATATCCTTGTTCACGGCCTTGATGTACTGATGCACTTCCCTCCATACTTCCTTGCAGAGCTGGTCATTCCCGTTACGTCCGAGTTCAGGTGCGACATCGAGCCTCCAGCCGTCCTGATTGAAAGGCTTTCTGAGAAATTTCTGCATTACGGAATCTTCATTTCTGTACAGTCTGTCACGCAGCTTCTGACTGTTGAAATTGAGCTGGGGCATTGTATCAACACCCGCCCAGGAAGCAAAATTCCCGTCTTTGTCTATGTAATAGTAGCCGGCTTCCTCGCTTTCCGGATCTGATGATGCTTTTTTAAACCACTCATTTTCCGTCGAGGTATGGTTTATTGAGATATCGACAATGACACGGATTCCCTTCTCATGTGCCTTTTTGATAAGGCTCACAAGAGCCTCATCTCCGCCAAGTTTCTCATCAACATGGAAATAATCTGTTGTGTCAAAACGGTGAACAGTATACGATCTGCCGATCGGATTGAGATAAATGCAGGAAACACCGAGAGATACAAGGTAATCAAGCTTATCTTCAACCCCCTTTAGGTCACCGTTGTAGAAATCAACGCAGCGTGCCTTCTCGTAACCCTCCGGCTTCTGATCAAAACTGCGGCTGGTGACATATGTTCCGTTATAGAAATACTCGCCGTCTTTCACATCGTTGGAAGCATCGCCGTTGCAGAACCGGTCAGGGAATATCTGATAGCAGTAGCTAGATGCAATCCATCCGGGACTTTCCAGAGAAGGTGTTACGGTGAAATGATTCTTCGCCTCGGGAGGGAAGATGCTCACACCTCTCTTTGAATAATAATAGAAACGTCCGCCTGTACGGAAAATAAAGTAATAGCGCAGGCTCTCCGGTCTGTATGCAGCCTGCAGAGAGAAATAATACCTGCCATCCTCATGTCTGGATGCAGCGGTGCGCCAGTTGACACCATTATGATTTGATGCACAGTAGCATGCATCCACGCAAAGCTCAGGAGAGAAAAGAATTGAGACCTCCATATCCTCCCCGTCCGCCGGGAAAAGCGGTTTTACGAATTCTTCTGATACCTGTGAATAGACAAGACCTTCAAACATATCATGACTCCTGTTGCAATGATATCAGCTTATGAAAAAGGAGGCTTCTTTCTTTCTGACAAAAGGTTCAGCGCTTTTGCCAGAAAGAAAGCAGTGCCGCAGTGGACACTGCCGTATTTTTCACCTGAGAGCATCAACCATGCTTTTCAGAACTTCGTCAGGACTTGCCGATGCGTCGATGTCGACAAGAAGACCTTTCTCCCTGTAGTAGCTGATGAGAGGTGCTGTGGAAGCTTCATATACCTCAAGACGGTTTCTGATAGCCTCTTCCTTGTCATCATCCCTCTGGATGAGAGGCTCTCCGGTCTCATCATCAATTCCCTCAACCTTGGGAGGATTGTAAAGGATATGATATGTTCTGCCGGTTGACTTGCATACTCTCCTGCCAGACAGACGTCTGATGATGTCTTCCTTGTCAAGGACGAAGTTGACGACCTTGTCAAGAGAGGAAATCGTTTCAAGGGCATCTGCCTGTGCGATAGTGCGCGGGAAACCGTCAAGGATGAAGCCGTTTG
Source organism: uncultured Spirochaetales bacterium (assembly GCA_949285145.1). Lineage (GTDB taxonomy): Bacteria > Spirochaetota > Spirochaetia > Sphaerochaetales > Sphaerochaetaceae > Bullifex. The sequence continues at coordinate 16,965 of CASDXQ010000018.1, forward strand.
AAGCATCATCTGATGCGAGTCTGTCCTTCACCATGGCGATCGTGACTTCATCCGGAACGAGATCACCGGCTGCAAGGATCGCCTTCACTTTCTTTCCCAGCTCCGTTTCCCTTTTGATGTTGTCCCTGAAAAGATCACCTGTTGAAATATGGGGGATGGAATAAACATCCTTTGCTTTTGCGGCTATTGTGCCCTTTCCAGCTCCCGGAGGGCCTAAAAACACTAGTTTCATGAAAAAACCTCTTTAAAAATCTTTTGTTAAAGAATACACAATACTTTCTTTTTTTGGTAGTAGTGGTTTATGCTTCACCTATGAGTAAGACAATAAGTTTGCATGCGCATGATCTTGACGGATACCTGACAGAGAGAGACAATGCCGCTCTTGATGAAATGAAGGTGCTGTATGATTCATATCTTGAGGACTGCCGCAAAGCAGAGGAAGGCGGCGATACTGATGTTCTTGTGAGGAAAATGAAGACAATCACAAAGAAGATGCAGGAAATAACAGGCGCTGAAGACAGGATTCACGTATATTCGTTTGAAGCTCCGCGAGAACAGCATGCACAGGCAAGCCGGCTCATAGCACACCTCAGAGATCCGGAGACAAAGCATGAAGAATTCGTGTATTACATACAGAGAGCCTATGAACTGCTTTTCAACAGTGTATTCACGAACAGAGCTCTTTCCTCAAAGCGCCAGATAATCCAGAAGACTCCTGTGACGGATCCCTGCCGCAATTATGCGGTTCACAGTATTCCCGACATTGATCCGCTCGTTCATGATTCGGTCATGTGCGTGATGCTGCGCGGTGCACTTCTTCCCAGTATGATCATCTCAAAGGCAATTGAGGAATACTCTTCCGCTTCATATATAACGCCGTTCGCGCTTTTCAGAATAAAAAGAGATGAAAGCTGCAGCGAGAAGGAAATGCGCTATGTGCTTGACCTTGACAAGTCTTTTTTCTCTTTAAAGCAGCTTGACGGAAAGAATCTCATTTTCGCAGACCCCATGAATGCCACAGGAGGAAGTCTTGTGACAATCATGAAATACCTTGAGGAAAAAGGCGTCAGGCCGAAGAGTGTCAGGTTCATCAATGTGATTGCCGCCCTCAAAGGCTGTCTCAGGGTTGTACGCGCACTTGAGAATGCAGAAGTCCATACACTGTGGCTGGATCCCGTGCTGAATGACAAGGCATATATAATGCCTGGGCTGGGCGATGCCGGTGACAGGCTTAACGGCAGGGACGGCGAAAGACAGAGAAACATAATCCAGCTTATTGCCGATTACGGGCAGAATATCGTGAATCTATACAGAAACCAGGTGAGAGAAATTGAAGAGACTGTACTGCCTTAGCCTGTTTTTCACCCTGCTGCTGACCACAGCATGCACTTCGCTTGACAATGTCAGCGTGGAAAGCCTCCTGTATGCAAAAGAAACAGGAGAAGAGAGTTTTGCAAGCACACAGGAAGCCTATCTTCTCTATCCTGATGATGAAAGGGTTCTCTACAACTATGCCTACATGCTGCTTTATTACGGGCGTTATGATGATGCTGTGAGGATATGTGACGAGGCACTGTCCGCATCTCCCCGCTCACTGCGTTTTCTGTATCTGAAAGCTGAGGCTCTGAAGGATGAAGGACGTCATCAGAGTTTCATATCGACCCTTGAATACATTCTTTCGTTTGACGCGGCGAACACTGATGTGATGCTTGAGCTTGCCGGTTATTACGACACATTCTTCAAAAAGGATGAAGCCGTGCGCTATGCATCAGAGGTGCTTGAATTTGAACCGGAGAACAAGGAAGCAATGATGATACTTGCTCATTATGATGAATACTTCGCCTCAATCGCAGGAGAGGAAAAAGAAGAAAAGCCAGCTGATGGGAAATACGGGAAAAGACGCATACCTGAGCTGGATATGGCGCAGGCGGCAGATCTTTTCTCAGCATATTACAGCAAGGAAGAAATTCTCATCTGAATTTTTTCCATTCACCGACTGCAAGCTTGTCGCAGCGGTTGTTGTACTCATTTGAGTCGTGGCCCTTTACCCAGATGAAGGTGACACGATGCACTGAAAGAAGCTCAAGCAGCCTAAGCCAGAGATCCTTGTTCGGCACTGCCTGGTTACGGGCTTTCACCCAGTTTTTGGCCTTCCATGAATGAAGCCATCCCTTTGTAACAGAATCGACAAGATACCTGCTGTCGCTGTAGAGATTCACCGCACATGGACGCTTGAGCGCCGCAAGAGCCATGATCGCAGCCGTCAGCTCCATGCGGTTGTTGGTCGTAACGGCCTCGCCGCCGGAAAGCTCTTTCTCATTTTCTCCCTTTTTCAGGATGGCAGCCCAGCCACCCGGCCCGGGATTGCCTGAGCATGCACCGTCTGTGTAGATATCAACAGTATCCATCAGTCCTTAACACCCGTTTTTTTTATTATGTGATAGCCGAATTTCGTTCTCACCGGACGGCTTATGCCGCCGCTTGGAAGCCTGAAGGCCTCCCTTTCAAATTCCTTCACCATCTGTCCTTCGCCGAAAAAACCGAGATCTCCGCCTTTTGAACGGCTTGGACAGGTTGAATAACGATGAGCCAGAGCGGAAAACGATGCCCCGCTTTTAAGCTCTGCATAGATTCTGTCGGCCAGTGCCTTGTCTTTTACGAGAATATGTGATGCTCTTACCTGCATGAAAATGAATATAGCTGAAAAGTATCTTTTGTGCTAGATTTGTCCTGACGATGAGGTACATGGTTTGAAGGCTGTTGCGAAATTCCTGCATGGTGTCTACAGAATCGGAGTGAGAATCTTTCTCTCCATCGGCTATGACTTCTACACATGGAAGGAAGAAGAACTGCCGGCGGGAGCAAAACTGTTTGTCTCGAATCATTTCTCATCTTCCGATGCCCATTTCGTCACAACGCTGATGAAGGATCCCCTTCACATGGTGATCGGTCCGGGCTTCAATGTACCGCTTCTGAAATACTATCTCAACTGGACAGAACAGATCAGTGCGAACACAAAGGAGACGAGATCCTGCGTAGTTGAGAAATGCGTGAAATACATAAATGAAGGCGACAGCATATATATTTTTCCGGAGGGCATGCTCAATACAGGAGACAGCATGCTTCCATTTCACAAAGGGGCGGCAAGGATATATCTTGAAACAGGAGTTCCTGTCATTCCTGTCGGTCTCATAGCACCGATGAGACGGATGAAGAAGAAAAACAGCAGCTTTGTAGGACACACAATGACGGTGGTTTCAAAGAACTACTATGCGAATATAGGACGGGCGATGACATTTGAGAGAGAGATGGAACTTGCCAGGACGGACAGAGCAAAAGCAGAGGAAATCATAACGGATAAAATAAAACAAGAGGTGCAGTTCCTCATCGATGATATAAAGCAGAATAAATTCTGGAGTTGAAGGTATGGAAAAAAAGGAAGTTTTCAGTCAGTTCAATGAAAAAGTCAGTGAAATAACACAGCATTATGAAGAAATCGAGGAAATGAAGTTCGATGCGAAGCTGAAAAACGGAACTCAGCGTGTTCAATGCCGTTGTCGATATACTTTCAGCATGTGCTGCGCTTGCACTGATGGTTCTCTGGTTTGTGCATTCAGCAGCATTCCCTGCCGCTGAGAGAATCTGCTTCACACTTGTCTTCATCATCTTCCCCGTATTCTTCATTACAAGCTCGGTCTATCATTTTCTTGACGAAGAGCTTACAAGAGCCGTGAAAGCCATGTTCATCGTCAGAATGGGGCTGCTCATAGCTTCATCCGCGCTCCTTTGCACCGCATTCTGCCTGTACAGAGGATTTCTGTACACACTCATATATCTCATCCTCGCCGCTCTGTCGCTCATGCTGCTGTCTTTCGGCACAAAGAACGGGTTCAGGGCATCCAGCCTGATAATGGCAGCAGGTTATCTGATCATACTCTTCTTCTGCCGCACGCCGGGAGCATCTGCAACGGCAGTCACAGGAGCTTTCGCATCACTGTTTCCTGTTTTCATCCCCGTCTCCGGTGTGAAAAGGATAAGTAACGCAAGAACAATAGGAATATTCTATCTCGTGACACTCATATCCTGTTTCCAGGCTTTAAGCATTTCCTGATAGGATCTGGCTTCAACCTCATCTTTGCCGACACCGATGTCAGAAAGGATTTCATAAAGCCTGTCATAGTTGTCCTTGTTGTTTTCAAAACCGGGCTTATCGGAGATTATCTCCATTTCAAGAAACCATCCAAGATGCTTCACATCCAACAGCTCAATGTGAACATCTGAAAGCATCCATGACCAGCCTTTTTTGTATTTGTGTATGAAAACCTTGTAGCCAAGCAGCGCTGCCATATCTTCCATCACACGCTGGTCTTCTGTATTGTCATGACGGAACTCAAGCTCTTCATTGCACTCAAGTCCGCCTTCTCTGTGATTGCGTTTTGCCGAAATGAGAAGAAAGTCATTCTCCCTTCTTATCCTGAAACGGGGAACTTCATCACCGTCAAAGGCGTAATAAGTGTCTTCCTTTATTACTTCCTCTCCCGTCTGCGATGTGTATGCATCTATCTTTTCCTTCAGACTTTCACCGGCATGCGCCTTTATTTCAACTTCGTATGCCATGCCTACTTCCACGGGAATATCATATTCTTGAAGGATCTCGGACCGACCTTTTCCTCTTCGTCAAAAAGAATGTCCGCCCAGGGAAGATGCTTTCTGTCGGCATCAGGATTCTCCTCAAGGTAATCGTACTTCATCATCAGAAGACGTACGGCGTCATGACTTGCAAGATTCATACCGGCAACACCCGGAATCAGACCGACGGTGAAAATCGTGAGAAGAACACATACTATATTGTAAAACAGAAAGAAAATGCTGAAGCCCATATTGTCGCCCATTATGATGAAGCATTTTTTCAGCGTCTTGAGCGGCCTGTCGCCCGGCAGATATGAAGAGAGTGCGAAATAATACGGCAGAGCCATGACGCTGAAGATCACGAGCCAGATGAGAATCACGGAAATGACAGCCCCGATTATGCCGAAATTGCCCATATAGAACGGAATGATGAACATTGTCAGCAGTGCCATCACCACATAGATCAGGAACATAAGCAGGGAGTGCCTGAAATAGCGGCTGAAACCACTCTTCAGGTCAGTCCATGTATCTCTTCTGTAATCCGAATAACCGTATGCGACATTGCTTACCGCACCCGAGAAAACAGCAGTGACAAAAAGAAGAGAGATGATGGAAAGAAAAAACGGCAGAGGGCCGTAATCAACCAGAGCGAATGAAGAAACCATAAGAAAGAATATTGCAATGTAAACAATATTCAGAAGAACCATGCCGATGAGATTATCCCAGCCGTCAAAAAAAGCCTTTTTTATAAAAAATCCTTTCATACATATGAATGTACAAAACTGCACGTCATTGTTCAAGGTCATGATTACGGAATATTCTTTCATATTTTTCTTAAAATTTTGCATAAATATTTAAAAACTACTTGTATATTTTCTTTTTATATGCATAATCATGAATACATTCTAAAAAAAACGATGGAGAGAAAAATAAAATGTCAAAAGATAAAGTCATTCTTGCATATTCCGGCGGCCTCGATACCTCAGTCATTCTCAAGTGGCTTGCAAACAAAGGTTTTGACGTCATTGCATATGTCGCAGACGTAGGACAGAAGGAAGACTTCAAGGCTGTCGAGGAAAAGGCCTACGCGACAGGTGCGAGCAAGGTTTACATAGAAGATCTGAAAAAAGAGCTTGTTACAGACTACATCTTCCCATGTCTCAAGGCAAACACGATCTATGAAGGCACATACATGCTGGGTACATCCATCGCCCGCCCTATCATCGCAAAGCGCCATATCGAAATCGCGAAGGCGGAAGGCACAAAATACGTTGCGCACGGTGCGACAGGAAAAGGCAACGATCAGGTGAGATTCGAATTCGGCTATTACATGAACATGAGCGATGTGAAGATCATCTCTCCATGGAAAGATCCCGAATGGCTGGGTCAGTTTGAAGGCAGAAGCGACATGCTTGCCTATGCCGAGAAATACAACATTCCGGTAAAGGCAAGTCTCAAGAAACCTTACAGCGAAGACGAGAACCTCATCCACATCTCGCATGAGGCGGGAATTCTTGAAGACCCCGCAAAGAGATGTCCTGAAGACGTCTACTCTCTCACAGTCAGCCCGCATGATGCACCGGAAGAAGAAACTCTCCTTGAAATCGAATTCGTCTCAGGCGTACCTGTAAAGGTGACGAATCTCAATACAGACGAGACTGTCACAGATCCGCTTGAAATGATTCTCTACCTCAACAAGATGGGGCACGACAATGCAATCGGACGTGTCGACATGGTGGAGAACAGATTCATCGGCATCAAGTCCCGCGGCGTCTATGAGACTCCGGGCTGCGAGATTCTCTGGAAGGCTCACCACAACCTTGAAGGTCTGTGCATGGATAAAGAGGCAATGCATCTTAGAGACATGCTCTCGCCAAAATATGCCGAGCTGATCTACAACGGTTACTGGGGAGCACCGGAATTCAACATGCTCACTGCCCTCTTCGATGAGAGCCAGAAGTATGTCACCGGAAAGGCAACCGTAGCCCTTTACAAAGGCAATGTAATCAACGCAGGAATCACTTCTCCTCTTTCTCTCTACAACGAGGATCTGGGTTCGATGGATAAAGCCGGCGGCTATCATCCGGTTGACTGCAAGGGTTTCATCAACATCAATGCAATCCGCCTTATGGCCAATGCGGAAAGAGAGGCAAAGGCAAAGGCACTCTGACTTTGATTCAGATAAACATGAAGCTGAAATAAGTTTATGCAAAGACGCTGCCCAGGGCCGGCAGCGTCTTCATTATTCACTTCTGTTATTGTCTTTCATTTCCTGTAATTATCGAACACAAAGTAATCAGACATCGTCTCACTCACCGAGAAGTTCACGATGTCATAGACATCATTGCTTCCTCCAGCTTTCATGTAGAAACAGCCTTCTGTTGTCACGTTTGATGGAACAGTGTATTCTTCCCCGTCCACGGTAACTGTCATGAAGTCTGTATTCTGTGTGATTGTCACTGCTTCCGGCTCCTTGCGCTCAACTGTCATCTCCTGACGGACCAGTCTGCTGTCCTTGTCAATATAGACCTTCACATGCACCTCGTCGGAAGCGAAGTCGTTTTCATCCTCATCCCAGCCTAGAATGTTTCCATCCGATGATTCTCTGTAGAACACATCCTCACCGAGCTTCACATCATACTCATACACACTCATGCCATCTTCCTCGTATGTGTCAGTGACATCGAAGTCAAGAATGCTGTCATAATATGGAGTCACGACATAGCCGTCATACAGACTGTCGAGAAGTGCGAACACTTCCCTGTCACCGCTGAGTACCCTTTTCACCATCGCTGTATTACTTGCACCCTGTACTGCAGATGCGCTGTATTCGTTCACAGCATTTCCATTCATGTCATACAGTGTGAAAGATGCATCTCTTGTTCCCGGTACCAGGTCTGTGGAAGCGTCAATTGCCTCATCCGCATAGAATGCAGGTCCGAATGATGAAGTCGATGCGAAGAGAGATACAGAAAGTGCAATGCACATCAGAAGTGTAAACAGAATTTTCTTTTTCATTTCTTTTTCTCCTTGTCCGTTTTATGGATACAGACAACTTAACAGTGGAAAAAGTAGAACCACTGTAAAGAGATTGGACAAATGATGAAGAAATATGGAGACATGCGGGCGAATGAGAAGAACAGATGAACAGCACCTGAGGGTATATGGTTATCCTGCCTGTGCCGGCATTGCGTCTTCTCAGTGACAGTTCCTCATAAGTCCATAATATATAAGAAGTTATTCATATGCAATCTGACTATTTTCCCCTTCTTTCTACATATTAGGCACAAAAGCTCACACAGACGACAATTTAATTCAGGAAAAACAGAAACCTTCCTCTCATTCTCTCCACCTTGTCTGTTCATTTTTGCAGTCAGGAGAAAACAAAATGAAACACTTTTCAAAGTTGTTCATCCTTCTGCTCCTGGCGGCATTTCAGCTGCCGGCTTCATCCGTGATAACTCTGAAAGAAGCCGTGGAGAGCGCGATGGAGAACAACACGGACCTTGCAACAGCTCAGGTAAGTCTTCAGACAGCGATACGGAACAACAGCCTGTCATCGTCATTCATCCCCGACATTTCAATTGAAGGCGGAGTATCGCTGTCAGGCATGAGCATCACGGACAGGACTGCCGGCACACTTGGCACCGATGTATCGCTGGGTATTTCCCTTTCCCTGGATTCTTCAGTCATTTCAGAAGCGAAGATCAATGCAATTGCAGAAGAAAGCGCATTGCTTTCCTCTATCATGGCAGCAGAATCCGTTGAGGAATCAGTGACGCTTGCCTACTGGAACATTGCACTCATAAAGGACAGCATCCACAGCGCAGAACTTGCACTGCAGGATGCCAGTGAAAGGCTTAAATCACTTGAAAGCCAGTACGAAGCGGGCTCTCAGGACCTCATGGATGTTAGAAACGCCGAACTCGATGTGCTGAATTATGAGAACAGTCTGGCAGGCTATGAAGCCCAGCTGGAGCTGGCGTACATAGCATTCAGCCAGCTGACCGGAATCACCTCACGTGATTTCGAAACAGAGGAAATACCGGTGCTGCCAAAGCTGAATCTGCCGGATGCAAAGACACTTGAGGCTTTATACAGCAGTAACAGCACAATGCTTAAAAGCCTCGAGAAAAACATTGAAAGCGCACAGGCCCAGAAGGACAGCACAAAATCATCCCTGCAGCTTCCATCAGTATCGATTTCAGCTTCCTATGACTTAGGCCCGACTGTTCCTGCCGGCAGCTGGAATGATTACCACACGGACAGAGGATCTGTCACGGTGGGCTTCACAATTCCAGTTTCCGCATGGATTCCCGGTTCAGATGAGGATCTGAGCGTGAAAGCGGCACAGGATGAGGTGACGAAGGCCGCAATCAGTCTTGAAGACGGCAAGAATGAGTTTCTCTATTCCCTTGAAGAAGCCCTCTCTTCATACAATCAGGCACTGCTCAGTCTCAGTATAGCAGAAAGGACACTCAGCATAGCAGAAGAAACATACAGACTTGCTCAGGAACGCTATGAAGCCGGACTTATCAGTCTTGAGGATGTCTCTGAAGTACAACGTGACATGCTTGATGCTGAGCTTCAGGTATCAGGATGCAGGATTGAAATCCTTACGAGCCTGTATTCAATAGCTTTCGATACCGGTCTTGAACTTGATGATCTCGTCACACTTTACACAGCGGAGGAAACAAATGAATAAAGAAGGACACAATTCATCACTCTTTGACAGGGTGATGACACTCATCATAACGGCAATATGTCTCATAACGGCATTCTTCATCATAATGAACATTCTGAAACCGGAAGAAGAGACTCTTTCAATCCGGATGGAAAACAATGAGGAGAGCGTCACAAATGTAAGTGTTGAATATGCACAGTACTCATCTCTCACTTCATACACCCGTCTCTACGGCGATATCGTCAGCTGTGATGAACCTGTTGACATCTATGCCGATGTTCCGGGAAAGGTAACATCAGTGCTCGTCAGGAAAGGCGACATGGTTGAAAAAGGTCAGACTATCGCTTATGTGAGCCAGAATAAGGCAGGCTACAGCTATCAGGACAGTCCGGTGGTCAGCACCGTGAGCGGAGAAGTGCTCACTCTCAACGTCGCACAGGGCGACAACATCACGGCATCAGAGGCAGTTGCCGGCATACTCACGGACAGCGGGCTTAAAATACAGACAGAAGTCCCCGAGCGCTATATAGCTGTGCTGGAGAAAGGAGAAACATCCACCTTCACCGTCAGATCTTATCCTGAACGGGTGTATGAAGGGCGCCTTTCATATATAGCACCGGTTGTCGACACCTCCACCCGTACGGTCAGTATTGAGCTGAGTGTGGAAGGTGATGACGAAGGCCTTATGCCCGGCATGGCGGCAACAGTATCCCTTGCCGTCGAGTCTGTATCAGACGTGATCACTCTTCCGCTCAGCGCTGTTGAAGAAGATATCAGCGGCAGCTATGTGTATGTCGTCACCGGCGGCATCAGTGAAAAGCGCTATGTTGAGACGGGTCTTGATGACGGAGAGCGCATTGCAGTCATTTCCGGCCTGAACGAAGGCGAGGCTGTCATTGTATCAGGTGCAGCATCAGATGGCACCGGTGTTCAGATTGTGGAGGCTTGATCATGACAGTTTCAGAATTATCAGTAAGACGACCGGTGCTGATGACGATGATCTATGTGCTCATCGCCATCATTGCCGCAATATTCCTCACCCGCCTTGAAATCGCACTTTTCCCTGAAACGGACATGCCTGTCATCTCGGTCATGGTCAGCTGTGAGGATGCGGGACCTGAGCTTATCGAGCAGCAGGTGACAAAAACACTTGAAGATTCGCTTTCATCCCTTGAGAACATCGACACGATGACAAGCATGTCCAGTGAAGGAAATGCGGTTATTGTTCTTGAATTCGATTACGGCACGGATCTTGATGAAGCGGAGGAAGACATCAACAGCATTGTCACAATGCTGTCAAGAATGCTGCCTGACTGGGCGGACAGTCCACAGGTCATGAGAATGGATTCGATTTCAACCTCAACTGTAATGACACTCTCATTTACAGGAAACTATGATCCGGACACCCTGCAGATGATCGCAGAAGATGACATCGCGCCGCTTCTTGAAAGAGTCGAAGGCGTTGCTCAGGCTGAAGTCTCCGGCGGCGGGGAAAGATCATACCGGATACAGCTTGATGAGGAACGTATTCACTCATATGGACTGACTGTATCTCAGGTGATGAGTGCTGTATCAGGAGAGAATATACAGGCTTCGAACGGAGAAATCATTCAAAACGGACTGGATTACAAGATATCCATGGATGAAAGATATTCTTCCATGCAGGATATCGAGGACACTGTCATAACAGTGAGGAACGGAATCCCCATAAAGGTAAGCGATGTCGCAACTGTCAGCATGGATGAAGATGACAATGCAAGGGAAAGCTACCTTGACGGAGAGAGGATCATATCGATATCCGTCCCGTCACAGCAGATTCAGAAAGCAATGAGACAACTGTCGCAAAGGCTGTGAGGGAAGCCCTCCCCTCCATTCAGGCAACACTTGATGAAGGTCTGAAGCTGGAAATAGAGAGAGACTCCACAACAATGATCAGCGACACGATGGATGAAGTCTACAACTCCGCTGTGCAGGGTGTTCTCTTTGCAGCCCTTGTGATCTTCATCTTCCTTCGCGGCATCAAGAGCACGATAATCATCTCGCTGTCAATGCCGGTGTGTATCCTGATAACACTCATGTGCATGTCAGTCGCAGGCATCACGGTCAACAGCATGAGCATGGCAGGACTGATCCTCGGAATCGGAATGATCGTTGATGCTTCGATCATCATTCTTGAAAACACATATGCACTGCGTCTGAAAGGAGAACAGAGTGCAGCCTCCGCCATACTGGGCAGCCGGAACATGTTCAATGCGATTCTCGCATCCACCCTGACAACAATCTGCGTGTTCCTACCCATCCTCATATTCCAGAATGAACTCGGCATGATCGGCATAATGTTCCGCGATCTCATCATAACGGTATGCATCTCTCTCGCCTGTTCCATATTCGTGGCCGTCACCCTCGTGCCTGCCCTCTGCGGTTCCATCCTGCGTCTTACGACACGAACGCAGAAACCGCTCAGGAACAAACTGCTCAGGAGGATTGACGATGCCTGCATAACATTTGAGAACATGCTGAGGAGTGCATATGCGAAAGTACTCAGCTACTTCCTTGACCACAAGTCAAGACTCATCATCCCACTTGTGCTTCTCTTCATCCTCAGTGTACAGAGCCTCGGTTCTCTCGGTATCTCGCTCACACCTCAGATGACAAGTGACGATGAAGTCTCTCTTTCCCTCACAATGCCGCCCGGAACGACAAAATCCGTCGTAAGGGAGGCTCTCTTTGAGATGTATGACAGGATTCTTGATACTCTCCCCGGGGATGCATATGAATCAATATCTGTGAACACATCACAGTCCGCCTCAGGCTCGATAAATATCAATCTGCCCGATATCACAGAGCAGTTGTACTCACCATCGGAAATTGAGGAAATGATAAGACCGCTCTTCACTAGTACAGACAGCGGGCAGACCTGGATATTCTCAGGAGGAAGAGGACTGTCCTCCAGCGGCATTGACGTGGAAATCAGAAGCGATGACACAGATGCGGCAAAGGTTGCAAGCGACAGCATAGCTGAAATCCTTTCCCAGGTTGATGGAACAGACAATATTGAAAGTGACCTTGAAGACGGAGCTCCGCAATATACGGTAAAGATGAATAAGGATGCGGCACAGGATCTGGGAATCAGCACATCTGATGTCTCCGATGCGCTGACAACTGCCCTGACCGGAATGACGGTAAGCGAACTTACAGCATTCAACAATGAAGACACATATGATCTTGACATCATCTATCAGGAAGAAGATGTGAACACGCTTGAAAAGCTTGAAAGCCTGCTCATCGAAACAGGAAGCGGTGTATCTGTACGCCTTGACAGCGTAGCCGAAATCGAAGAATCGAGTGCCCCCAGAACCATCATGAGAGAAGACAAGATGAGAATCAACCATGTCACTGCCGACATCATGGACGGTTACAGTGCAAGCGATGTGCAGAATGCCGTGAACCAGGCACTTGATGAAAAACTCGTCATTCCCGAAGGTGTGACGATATCACAGGGCGGCGAGATGAGCGACTTCATGGAATACGTCCCTACACTTGTTGTGATAGTCCTTCTGGCCCTGCTCCTCGTATATGCGGTCATGGCGGCACAGTTTGAATCTCTCATCGATCCGCTGATCATATTCGCAACCGTGCCTCTCCTTCTCATCGGCGTAGTGTTCATACACATCACATACAATCAGGATTTCACGCTCTTCAGTTTTGTGGGAATCATCGCACTGATCGGTGTTGTCGTGAACAACGGCATCGTGCTCGTCGACTGGATCAACCAGCTGGTAAGACATGAACGCATCGATGTCCGCACGGCCTGTCTGTCGGCAGCACGCTCAAGACTGCGGCCGATCCTCATGACGACACTCACAACGATCATCGGTCTCATCCCGATGGCATTCTTCCCCGGAGAAGGTTCTGAAATGCTCCAGCCAATCGCACTCACATTCATCGGCGGAATAACAACCGGAGCCTTCCTCACACTGCTTCTCTCACCTGTCCTCTACTCAATACTCAACAGAAAAAGAGCAGAGAAAGTCAGCAATCCAGAATCCCTTGAAAACCAGCTGCTCTCATTCGACGAGAGGAGAAGAAAGGGAGAATTCAGTTAAGGAAAAACCTGTATTTCTGTACGGTTATCCATATTGCCGGTCAGACGTCCCCTTCTGGCCGGCTCTTTCATTTTCAGGATCAGAGGTACCATGCATGCACAGATGAAAGCATCATTCAGAACACCTGAAAACAGTACATTCCATCATTCTTTTCAGAATTGACATGCAAAATTCATTTTCAAACATAAGGAACACATAATGTGCAAATAACTTATATTCATGATAAGAATATTCATACTTGATGAAAACGAAAAAGACAGACTGGATATCTCCAAGTATCTGGCATTGTTCGAATATGATGTCACACCCTACCTGACAAGCGGTGAATTCCTCACTGCACTGAACCGCAAGATTCCTGATGTCGCGATAATCAGTCTTGATATGTCTGATACCGACGGTTTTCAGCTTTTAAAGACAATGAAACAGAAATATGATTTCCCGGTTATCGTCATCACTGAAAAGAAAAGCGAATCAGACCGCATTCTGAGTTTTGAACTCGGCTGTGAAGACTACCTCATAAAACCGTTGTCGAAAAAAGAACTTGTCCTGCGCATCAATGTCATATTCAGAAGAATGTCCCGGGAAGAAGGCAGTGAAGATCTCAATCTCCACACATGGAAACTGAGGAATTCGCAACTCACACAGAATACGAAGTCACATAAATTCACTCTGGACGGAGAACCGCTTGAGCTCACAAATGCAGAATGGCGCGTCCTTTCATATCTGAGCACGAATGCCGGCATACTGCTGACCCGTGAGCAGATAATAGACAACTGTTTCGATTACCGCTCTGACTCCTATGACAGAATAGTTGACACACATGTGAAAAATATAAGGAAAATGCTGGGATCCTATGCACAGGAATGGATTGAGACTGTGCGCGGATACGGTTACCGTTTTTCAGGACAGCCTGTGAAAATATAAGAAATCTCCATGTTTCTACAAAAATCACATTTTGTTCAAAATTCATCTCATTTTTTTCACTTCAACTCTTTACCTTTCACATTTCTTCTACACTGAAGGATGTGAGAATTCAGGTATTCTACACAAAAAAATGGAGATTAAATGATGAAAAAAATTCTCGCATTGGTACTGGTAATCTCACTTGTAAGTGCAAGTGTGTTTGCCGGTGTGTCTTTCAGCGGCAGTGCAACTGCAGGCTTCCAGTTCAACTATGACGAAGAGAACTGGGAAACACACCTCTACGGTGATGACGGCGATGACACAGATACCGCATCTGTTAACCTTTCAATCGCAGATGACAACGGACTGTGGACAGTACTTCTTGAAGGCACACCAGCACTTGATTCGTCAGGTTCTCTTGCAGGAGACGTGACAGTCGATTTCGGCAAGATGATCTTCGGTGCCGACTCTCCCTTCTCCCTGACAGCAGGAATGGCGGCAAACGACAGGTCAACAACACTGAGAGCTTATTCAAACCAGTCCGGAAAAAGCTTTGACCGTGTGAGAACAGCCGACAATGGTTATTTCGCCACACTCGGTTTCGCATATGGCGACCTTGTGCAGGTTCAAACTGCACTTGCTCCGAAACTCACTGGTTCCAAGACTGTCCAGAAAGCAGATCTCACAACAGGGGTTGTTTCCGAAGTAAAAGAAACCGATACAATCTACAGAGGTGACTTCACGGCATCTGCACTTGTGACACCGGTTGACGGTATCGCAGTTTCCGTGGACTATGTCCTCAACGGTGAAGACGATCAGGATAACGGTATTTTCGGCGCTGCTGCCGATATCAATATCGGTAAACTGCTTGGAACAGACTTCACAGCCGGTGTTTCCGTTGCAGACAGATACAACTTCGAGAAAGGCAATGATTTCGCAGTCACAGTGTACGGCGGCATTGATCTCATCGAAGTCGCTGTTGAATATGCATACACAAAGGATGAAGCTCACTCACTGTATGCGGGCATCGACCTGAACCTCATCGATAACCTCGGAATCGGTCTTTACACAGGTGCTGATGATGTCACTGACTATGAAAACACATATTATGTCGGAACGGATCTTTCCTACACATACACCAACATTACTTTCGGCTTCGGCCTTGAGTATGCTGAAGCAGCAGCCGGATTCAATTATGACAACGGCGGCCTCAACATCGTTCCTTACGTATCAGTCGCATGGTAATGGTTACGTTATCATAATTCCTATTTGATTAATCTTTTCTGCGGCAGCGGACGGTTTCTCCCCGCTGCCGCTTTCTTATTCGCACCCTCTGAAGGAAATGTTATATAATGATGCCATGCAGGCATTCAGTGAAGACATAATTACAGAAAGGCTGTGTCTCAGCAGGATTCGGGAAAGCGACAGGAAACACATCGCCCCCATACTGCAGAACAAAGATGTGATGTATGCATGGGGACATGCCTTCAGCGATGATGAGGTTGACAGATGGATTGCAAACCAGCTCAGACGCTACAGGGAAGAAGACGGACTGGGCCTTCTTGCCGTAAGGCTGAAGAAAAACAGAAGCTTCATCGGCCAGTGCGGCCTGACTTACCAGATGGTGAGAGATGAAAAAGTCGTTGAGGCCGGTTATGTCTTTTCCGATAAAGCATGGCACAAAGGCTATGCGACAGAAGCGGCATCAGCTGCAGTTGACTATGGATTCAGCAAACTGTCTCTTCCTGAGATATGGGCAATAATAAAGGAAGACAACTTTGCCAGCATGAAAGTCGCTGAAAGACTCGGCATGAAGCCTTGCACCAGGATTGACAAGGTGTACAAAGGAAGGACCATGCCTCATATATGTTATAGAATTACAAAGGAAGAATGGGAAAAACCTGACGCTGAATCATGAAGCGGCATCTGCTGCCTCATTAATCCAGATCATGAGTTCATCATCAATGTCGCATAAGTTCCTTACAAGAACATGATGTGTAAAGCGCCCCGGACAGGGATTGCTGCACACACATCTTTCATTACCATTCATATACGGAAGGGAAAATGTCACCGTGATGAACACATCTCCCCTTTCCGCCTTCCTTTTCACTGGAAGGAATGACACGCATGCAAACATGCGGGAGAGAAAAAAAGATATCTGGGTTTTCGAAACCTTTACTCTTGCATCAGGGACATCATGCATCAGCCTCTGCCTGAAAACCTCATACAGGTGCAATGACTCATTTCTGCCGGCAAAAAACAGTTTTTCCTCTTCATTCATGCTATTACTGTAACATTTTTGACACCCTCTTCCCACCGTAAAATTTAACTTTGAATATCTGATTGGATTTAAAAATTTTACTTGCAGGCGATTTGTACACGGATTTAGAATTATTCCAACAGAACAAACACACTAAGGAGGCAGAAAATGTCGGGAATTGGTTTAATCATTTCCTTCATCATCGCAATTATCGTGATGATTGTCGCAATCAGCAAGTTTAAGGTTCATCCGTTCATCGCACTGATGGGTATTTCCCTTATTCTTGCCATCGTCGTCGGTATCCCGCTTGCAAACATACCGAACATGATCGGTGCAGGCTTCTCGGGAACATTCAGCAGCATCGGTATCGTCATCATTCTCGGTGCCCTCATCGGTACTATCCTTGAGAAGACCGGCGGTGCGCTCAAGCTTGCAGAGATGGTCGTACGCCTTGTCGGCAAGAAGCACCCCGACCTTGCAGTGGAGCTCATGGGCTGGGTTGTTTCAATCCCTGTATTCTGTGATTCCGGCTTCGTTATCCTCGATCCGATCAGAAGCGCACTTCAGAAGAGAACAGGATATTCATCAGTTGCACTCACCGTTGCTCTTTCAGCAGGTCTTTACACATCACACGTATTCATCCCGCCAACACCGGGTCCGATCGCAGCCGCAAGCTCACTGGGAGTCGGCGACCATCTTCTCATGGTAATGGGCATCGGCGCTCTTGTTTCAATTCCGTGTCTCATTGCAGCATACTTCTATGCAAACTATATCGGAAAGAGAGTCAAGACAGTTGAAGACAAGAATGACGTAAGTGCAGAAGAATACGAAAAGCTTCTCAAGAGCTTCGGCAAGCTTCCAAACGGCTTCATGGCTCTTGCCCCGATCATCATCCCGATCATCTGCATGGCTCTCGGTTCAATTTCCTCAATGGCCGGATGGAGTGGTGCTGCAGCAACATTCTTCACATTCATCGGTACTCCTATCATCGCACTTGCAGTCGGTACTGTCTTCGGTGTCATCCTTCTTGCACAGAGAAAGCAGATGAAGGATTTCTACAGCATCTGTGACGATACACTCAAGACTGTAGGACCGATCCTCTTCATCACAGCAGCCGGCGGCGTTCTGGGAAAGGTAATCTCAGAAGCCGGTTTCGTGGAATACATGCAGCAGAATGCAGCAATCCTCTCCACAATCGGAATCTTCTTCCCGTTCATCGTATCTGCAATCCTCAAGACAGCTCAGGGTTCCTCAACTGTCGCCCTTACGACAACAGCAGGCATCATGGGCTCAATTGCTGATCCGGGTTCAATGATGACACTCCTCGGCCTTACAACTCCGCTTGCAGGCACGCTCACAGTCATGGCTATCGCTGCCGGTGCAATGACAGTATCCCATGCAAACGACTCCTACTTCTGGGTTGTGACAAAATTCGGTCACATCGATATGCAGGACGGCTACAGGACACAGTCTGCAGTAACCGGCATCATGGGTGTTGTAGGAATGATCTTTGTGTTCATTCTCTCACTCTTCATGATCTGAGTCAGGGCCTATGAAAAAAGTTGTTTTGATTCCTGATTCGTTCAAGGGAACGATGTCCAGCAGCCAGATAATAGAGACAATGAAGGAGCGCATCCTTCACTATCATCCGGGCTGTCAGGTGGTCAGTGTTCCTGTGGCTGACGGAGGGGAAGGAAGCGTCGACTCCTTCCTCACCGCCCTTGGCGGAGAGAAAATAAGAATAAAGACAAAAGGTTCATGGGGCGAGGAAATCGACAGCTTCTACGGAATGCTGCCTGACGGCACAGCAGTCATCGAAATGGCGGCCAGTGCAGGTCTTCCCCAGGTCGGAGACAGGAAGGATCCTTCAACAACAACATATGGTGTTGGTGAACTTATTCTTGATGCTGCGAGAAAGGGAGCTAAGCGTCTTGTCATCGGGCTGGGAGGCAGTTCCACGAACGATGCAGGCTGCGGAGCTGCAGCCGCATGCGGTGTGACCTTCCTCAACAAGGAAGGAAAGAGCTTCACCCCCGTAGGCGGAACGCTTGACAAGATCACGCATATCGACGTATCCACGATGGATCCTGCGGTCAGGGCTCTTCCCATCACGGCAATGTGCGATATCGACAACCCGTTCTACGGTCCCACTGGAGCAGCAGCCGTTTACGGACCGCAGAAAGGTGCAGATGATGCCATGGTCGCATCGCTTGATGCCAAAATGGTATATCTTGCCGGCCTTATAAAGAGGGAGCTGGGAGAGGATCTCCAGGCCCTTCCGGGAAGCGGAGCCGCAGGCGGAATGGGAGGAGGAATGAAGGCTTTCTTCTCCGCACGTCTCCAAATGGGTATTGACACTGTACTTGATGTGACTGGATTCGACTCTCTGGCATCAGGCGCTGACATGGTCTTCACAGGAGAAGGAAAGATCGACGGACAGTCGCTGAGGGGAAAAGTCGTCATCGGTGTTGCAAGAAAAGCAAAGAAGCTCGGTGTTCCCGTAATCGCACTCGTCGGTGATATCGCAGATGATATCGAAGCGGCGTACGATGAAGGTGTCACAGGCATCTTCTCCATAAACAGGGTGGCTGTTCCCTATAAGGAAGCACGTTTAAGAGCCCAAAGCGACCTTTCGCTTACAATGGACAACATACTGCGCTTCATGAAAAGCATGAAGCTCTGATTCAATGGCCGCATCGCTTGTCCGATGCGGCCTGTTTTTCACATTCTCCCCTCTCTTGATTAAATTTCCCTTTTCCGTATATATTAGAGCCACTGTGTTCGTAGAACATGGAATTTCCGGCCGGTTATCCGGTACGAGACGTAGAGTAAGGGGTCATTCCTGAACAAAGGATGACAAATCAGGAGAATTACTATGGCAGTAGTAACAATGAAAAGCCTGTTGGAATCAGGCGTACACTTTGGACATCAGACAAAGAGATGGAATCCAAAGATGGCTCGTTTCATCTTCACAGAGAGAAACGGTATTCACATTATTGACCTTCAGAAGACTTCAGCCTGCATCGTAGAGGCTTATGAAGCTGTAAGAGCACAGGTCAAGAACAACAAACAGATTTTATTTGTCGGCACAAAGAAGCAGGCACAGCAGACAATCGAGGCTGAAGCAAAGAGATGCGGCATGCCTTATGTCAACAACCGCTGGCTCGGCGGCATGCTCACAAACTTCTCAACAATCAAGAAGAGCATCGCAAAGCTCAAGAAGATTGAGAAGATGGAAGCTGACGGAACATTTGAATCCCTCACAAAAAAAGAAGTCGCACTCCTCACAAAGGAGAAGGCAAAGCTTGAGAAGAACCTCGGCGGTATCAAGGACATGAAAGAGCTCCCGGGCGCACTTTTCATCATCGACACAAAGAAGGAAGCTCTTGCTGTTGCAGAAGCAAAGAGACTCGGCATTCCTGTAATCGCAGTTGTCGATACAAACTGTGATCCCACAAACATCACATATCCTATTCCGGGCAACGATGATGCAATCAGAGCTATCCAGCTCTTTGTCGAGATCTTCGCAAACGCTGTAATCGATGCCGACAATGAAGCTGGCATCCAGATCATCGAATCTCTTGATGACGAAGAAGAAGCAGTGAACAGCACTCCTGTCGAAAACAAGGATGAGGAGATCAGCGAGGAAGATTACGCAAACTACAGCGGAGAAGAAGCTGTACAGGCTGAAGAAGAGACAAGCGAAGAAGAGGATGACCTCTATACAAAGTAAGGAGAAGATTTATGGCTATAACAGCAGCAGATGTTAAAAAGCTCCGTGATATCACAGGAGCTGGTATGATGGACTGCAAGAAAGCTCTTGCAGAAGCTGGCGGCGATATGGCACAGGCTGAGAAGATACTCAAGGAAATGGGTCTTGCTGCAGTTGCAAAGAGACAGGACAGAGCAACTGAGAACGGCCGTGTATTCACAAAGGTCGCAAACGGCAAGGCTGTTCTTCTCGAGCTCAGCTGCGAGACTGACTTCGTTGCAAAGAACGACCAGTTCAAGGCGCTCGGTGAGAAGATGTGCGACGTTGTTCTTGAGAAGGGTTATACAGAACCCAACGATGAGCTCAAGAGCATGGTTGACGGACTCATTGCGACAATCAAGGAGAACATGAACCTCAAGAGACTCTGTGTAATTGATGTTCCTGCAAACGGTTATGCAGCAACATACGTACACGGTGAAGGTGCTGTCGCAGTTGTTGTCGTCTTCACAAGCGACAATGCAGCAGCTTTCGAGAACGAGACAGTCAGGGAATTCACACACGACTGTGCCCTCCATGTCGCGGCATTCAAGCCTCAGTTCCTCAACACAGCAAGTGTTTCAAAGGAATATGAAGCTGAGCAGCTTTCAATCTTCAAGGCTCAGGTCGCAACAATGGACAAGCCGGAGAAGGTTCTCGAAGGTATCGTACGCGGTAAGCTCAACAAGCTTTACAGCGAGGTCTGCTTCCTCAACCAGCCGTTCGTAAAGGACGACTCAATGTCTGTTGAGAAGAAAATGGCAGAAGTCGGCAAGGCTGCCGGTGCAAAACTCGAGATCAGCGCTTACAAGTTCTTCCAGGCCGGTGTAGACGCCTAAGGAGCAGAAGCCATGCAGGACGTACTCAACAACTGCGAAAGCAGAATGAACAAGTGCATTTCTTCTCTTGAGGGACACCGCTTAACCAGGTTGCCTCAATTTCCAGCCCGGAAGCAAGACTCATTGTCATCCAGCCGTGGGACAAGAGTGTTCTTTCCGCCATCGAAAAGGCAATTCAGAAGAGCGAGCTCGGACTCAATCCGAATAATGACGGCAAACTCATCCGCGTAAGCTTCCCGCCTCTGACACAGGAGAGAAGAAAGGAGCTCGCAAAAAGCGCAAAGGCAAGTGCCGAAGGCGCCAGGGTTGCCATCAGGAATGTCCGCCGCGACGCAATGGAAGAACTTAAGAAGCTCCAGAAGAACGGCGATATCAGCGAGGATCAGCAGAAAGATGGAGAAAACAAAATCCAGAAAATGACTGACAAAGCCATTGAGCAGGTGGCAAAGGTCGCTGAAACAAAAGAAAAGGAAATCATGGAAATCTGATTTTCAAAGCAGGGTATTTGTACCCTGCTTATGTTTTATACGGGGACGGGTCGGTAATGAGAAACATACCACAGCATATAGGTTTTATCATGGACGGGAACGGCCGCTGGGCAAAATCACGTTTTCTTCCACGCACTGCCGGACATCTTGCAGGACTGAAGGCTCTCAAGAGAGTGATACTCGGCTGCATCGATGAAGGAGTCAGTTTTGCAACGCTGTACTGTTTTTCTACAGAAAACTGGCGCCGTCCCCAAGATGAAGTCAACTATCTGATGAGTCTTTTCAGTGAGAAGATCATGGGAGAATTTCCGTTTTATGAGAAAAACGGAATCCGCATTCTCACACTTGGTGACATTTCAGTCCTTCCTGAAGACGCGGCAAAGGCTCTTGAGGAAGTGAAAGAAGCAACAAAGAATTTTGACAGAATCTGTGTGCAGCTGGCCATAAACTACGGAGGACAGACAGAGATCTGTCAGGCCGTGAATGCAGCTATCAGGGAAGGAACCATGGAAATAACGCCGCAGATCATCAGATCACATTTCCAAAATCCGCAGGTTCCTCCTGTGGATCTGATCGTCCGTTCTGCCGGAGAATTCCGGATTTCCAACTTCCTTTTGTTCGATAGTGCCTATGCTGAATTCATATTTTGTGATAAACTCTGGCCAGACTGGGGAGAAAAGGACGTAAGTGAAGTCATCGACACTTACAATACCAGAGTTCGCAGATTTGGAGGCGTTGTCCAGTGACATCGAACGGACAGAGAGTATTAACAGGCTTCATAGCCGTACCATTGTTACTACTTATTATTCTTTTCATGCCGTATTACCATCATGCAGTTTTCTGCATTCTGGTTCTTGCTGTTTGCGTGATCGGCTCAAACGAAATACATAATATTCTTGTGCATGACAAGCCTGATATCAAGCTTCCAGTCCCATACTGGACAGGTGCATTTCTGCCGATAGCCGCATACGTGGAGTATTCACTTGACGGCAATAATGCGATCATTCTCTATACCTGCATAGGTATTCTCTCCCTTATTTTCCTTATTGAGACAATAACAGGTTATAAAGATAATTTCCGTCTTACACGCGACAGGATTGCCTATTCTGTCATACAGTTTCTCTACCCTAACCTGTTTGGAATATTCCTTATAAGGCTCTGCTTTCTGCAGAACGCCGCAATGTGGTTGCTTACTTTCTTCCTTCTTGTTTTCTCTTCTGACACATTCGCATATTTCTTCGGCCTGTTGTTTGGAAAAAACAATAAAGGAATTGTAAAAGTAAGTCCAAACAAGAGCGTTGCAGGATTTATCGCAGGAGCATTCATCCCATCCCTTATCGCACTCCTTCTGTGTGCATTCATTGGCAGCTACACTCTTATGTGGTGGGAAGGCGCACTTGTCGGTCTCCTTACTGCATGTGCGGGCATCTGCGGCGACCTGATTGAGTCAGCTTTCAAACGTTCCAGCGGACTGAAAGATTCGGGCAATGCAATTCCGGGAAGAGGCGGCATGCTTGATTCCATTGATTCAATCGCAATAGCGGCACCTGTCTATATGGCAGTCCTTCACTTATTCCAGGTGACAATCTGAAATGAGAAAAGTTCTCATACTCGGCGCAACTGGATCAATAGGAACAACAGCACTCAATGCTGTCAGGGGTGGCAAGCTTGATGCAGAGATCACAGGTCTTGCAGCACTCCATAATGAGGATAAGCTGAAGGCTCTTGCAGATGAATTCAACTGCCCTTATATCATTAATGACAATGCAGAAAAACTTGATGATTTCATAGCATCCTCTGATTCAGACATTGCACTGAACGGCATTGCCGGCAGCAGCGGACTTGAAGCGAGTCTGCTATGCATAAAGCATTCAATTGATCTTGCTCTTGCCAACAAGGAATCAGTCGTGATGGGTGGCTCTTTACTCTTTAAAAGTGCAGCACAGAACGGATCAAAAATCATTCCGGTAGACAGTGAGCACAGTGCAATATATAACCTGCTCGGCGGACATGGAAATGAGGTCTCAAAGCTTATCATCACAGCATCGGGAGGACCGTTTCTGAACCGCAGTGATCTTGAACACGTTACTGTTGAAGAAGCCTGCAACCACCCTACATGGAAAATGGGAAAGAAAATATCGATTGACAGCAGCACTCTTGCAAACAAGGGGCTTGAAGTCATAGAAGCCGGCTTCCTTTTCAATATGCCTGCCGAGAAGATTGAAGTCACCATCCACCCTCAGTCAATTGTCCACTCAATGATCAGACTTGAAAACGGTGCTGTTTATGCACAGCTCTCCCCTCCGGATATGACGCTTCCTATCATAAGCGCACTCAATGACGGGCATCAGGATCTTCACAATGTTGTAAAGCCACTTTCATTTGAGAATCTTACCCTTACCTTTTCATCCTGGGACAGAAATCAGTTTCCTCTGCTCTCTCTGGCATACAATGTCCTTTCAGGCAAAGCAGCCTACCCCATTGCTTTCAATGCAGCAGATGAAGTTGCGGTTGCTGCGTTTATCGAAGGCAGGATCAGATACACGCAGATTGCAGAAGTTGTGGAAAAAGTGCTTGACCATGACTGGAGTGAAAACGCACATTCATTTGAGGAAATAAAATATTTCGACAGTCTTGCTAGAGAGAGGGCATCCTCATGTCTGGCATCCTTCTGACAATACTGAAATACGCATTGGGTCTTATTGGAATAGGCTTCGTCATACTTGTTCACGAACTTGGACACTTCATTGCTGCAAAGGCAATGGGAGTACAGGTTGAGACTCTGGGCATAGGCATGGGGCCTGCATTATTCACAATCCACGGCAAAAACACAGACTACAGATTTTCCCTGATACCTTTCGGCGGATACTGCCAGATGGAAGGCTCAATTGACCTTATAAAAGCTCTGAGAGATGATGAGAAAACTTTCAGCAAGGCTGAATACGGTTCTTATTTTACAACCACTCCGCTGACAAGAATAATCATATTCACAGCCGGACCGCTTATCAATTTTCTTCTTGCAATCCTGCTTTTCTTCATTGTCTCCATGATTCCGGCATGGCAGGCTGTGCATGATCCGAGAATCGTAATAGTATCGGACTACCCTTCACTTTTCGGCTCTGACATCACACAAGCTGAGCTCAGAACAGGCGATTATATAATTTCCGTTGACGGAGAGTCTGTCAGCACTTTTGAGGAAGCTGAAGACATTATCTCAACTGCTGACAAGGCTGTACTTCCGATGACCGTGGAAAGGAACGGTGAAATCATTGATGTGAATGCATACGGCATTCTGGACGGCGGTACTTACCGTTACGGCATCGCCCTGTATCAGGAACCTGTGATAGGAAGGGTTGAAGGTGCACAGCTTTTTCAAAGCGGCGATGTAATATCATCAGTAAACGGACATCCTGTTACAAATGCATATGATCTTTATCAGGTTTCAGACAGTGACATGAACATAAAGCTCATCAGGAATGGAAAGGAAACAGATGTTTTTCTTCCTTCCTCTTCCTCATTTCCGTTTGCGTGGCAGAGCCGTCTGATTCCGCTGGAAAGAGAAGGATTCTTTAAAAGCATTGCCTCATCACTTATGAAAGCGGCAGAGGCAATAAAAGACACAGTAACCAGTCTGCTTAACCTTGTTAATCTGAACAGGGAAGAAGTAAGAAATGAAATCACAGGACCGGCAAGAGCTGCACTGACAATCGGAACAATCACAACACTAGGCATCCAGACTGATTTCCTGACCGGACTCAGAGCCTTCATATATCTTCTGAGTCTTGTTTCAGTATCACTGTGCGTGGCAAACCTCATACCTATTCCGACGTTTGACGGCGGTCAGATCCTGATAAACATCTATCAGATAATAAGCGGAAGAGAAATGAAACCGAAAAGCTATGTAATATTCCATATCATCGGTCTTGTGTTCACACTCGTCATTCTTGCGGCAATGTACAGTCTTGACATACTGCACTACATGAACACTTAAACAGACCAGGCACCATCAGCAAGCGTCTCAAAGCTTGCAGTGCTCGGTTTGAAGCCTACATAGAACTCACCTGTCTCACCGTTTCTCTGCTTTGCAACGATCACCTTGGTCGGCTGGAGCGCCTTCTCGCCTTTCTGGTCCTTCACAAGATTGTCAGCATCAACCTTGCGGCTCCTATGCAGGAACATCACCATATCGGCATCCTGTTCAATTGCACCGGAATCCCTCAGGTTATTAAGCTGAGGCTCGTTTTTATCTCCTTCAGCATCACGTGTGACCTGACAGAGAACGATAACAGGAATCTCAAGCTCACGGGCAAGACTCTTAAGTGCTTTCGAAATTTCAGTAACCTGCTCAAACTTCTTGCTGGCAGCGGGCATTTCAGCATCAATAAGACCGATATAGTCAATGAATATAGCCTGAATGTTCTGCTCCCTTCTGAGTCTTCTCGCAGTTGTCCTGATCTCAGAAAGCTTCATATTAGGAGTATCAAGGATGAAGAGTTTTGTCTCGAAAAGTTTCTGGGCAGCGTTCATCACATGATTGAATTTCGGATCTCTCTGGTTTGCAAAGCTTGCGTTTCTCAGCATTTTCAGGGGAACTTTTGAGACCCCTGAAATCAGTCGCTGGGAAACCTGAATTCCACTCATTTCAAGACTGAAAAATGCAACTGAATAATTTCGGGGCGCACATATCATATTCTGCACAATGCTTGTAGCAAATGCGGTCTTACCTATTGAAGGACGGGCGGCAATAATAATGAAATCAGTAGGATGAAAACCTCCATCTGTAAGAGAGTCGAGCTTGTCAAAACCGGTTTCAAGATTTCCGGAAGGCGTTCCAGCCATTCTTTCCCCAAGATTCTCAAGAGCCTTTGATACGAAGTGTCCGATAGAACAGTCCTTGTTCGCATCACCTGTTCCCTGTGCAAGACTGGTGAGTTTTACCAGACTCTCATCAAGCAGCTTTATGATTTCCTGACTTTCATCATATCCTGCAATGGAAAACTCATTTGAAAGCAGAATATACTGTCTTCTGAGAGACAGGGCATGAATAATCTGGCTGTGAACACCGACAGAAGCGGTTGTTGAGACGTTTTCAGTCAGCGATGAAATATATGCGACACCGCCGCACTGTTCAAGTTCATCACGAGATTTCAGAAAATCGATAATGGAAATAAGATCAAGGGTCTTCAGCGGATTTGAATCA
The DNA here is from genome assembly GCA_949285145.1 of uncultured Spirochaetales bacterium. Lineage (GTDB taxonomy): Bacteria > Spirochaetota > Spirochaetia > Sphaerochaetales > Sphaerochaetaceae > Bullifex. The sequence continues at coordinate 43,822 of CASDXQ010000018.1, forward strand.
GAATATGCGATAAAAGCCGCAAAGAGCACTCTGTGCCCCGTATGATAGAAATCAGATGGGCTTACCAGCTCCATTGCAGTTTCAAGGGAATTCGCATTCAGAAGAATTGAACCAAGAACCGCGCGTTCAGCATCTTCATTATGTGGCAATGTACGTCCTCTTTCTGTGAATTCATCCATATGCAGACTCCCTTGGAAAAAAATACCCATACAGTATAGCATGAAGCTTCTGTATGGGCATCATCAAATATAAGAAATCAGTTCTCTTCGCCTGTCTGAGCTTCTTCAGCAGGTTCAGCTTCCTCGCCTGCTTCTGTTGCAGCTTCTTCTGCTGCTTTCTCAGCTGCCTCAGCTTCTGCCTTGGCCTTTGCCTCAGCTTCTGCCTTCTCTCTGGCTTCCTTGGCCTTTCTTTCTTTGACCATAGCTTCGGATTCAACGACAAGCTTCACATGTGAGACTTCATTTTCATAAAGATGTACGACAACTGAATATGTGCCTACCATCTTGATTGCATGTGTTGCAACCTCAATCTTCTTTCTCTCAACTTCAATACCCTGCTTGCTGAGAGCTTCCTGAACCATAGCTGCTGTAATTGAACCGAAGAGCTTTCCGGATTCGCCTGCTGTGACCACAAGGTTCACAACTGTAGCATCAAGCTTCTCCTTGAGAGATGCGCTCTGAGCTCTTTTCTCGGCCTTTCTCTTCTCAATCTGTGCAGCACGGGATGCGAAGATCGCGGCATTGGTCTTGTTGTAAAGAACTGCAGCTCCTGTAGGAAGGAGATAGTTACGTGCATAACCATCCTTTACTACTACTACGTCACCCTCTTCACCGAGGTTGACTACGTCCTGATTAAGAATAATCTTCATTTGAAAACTCCTTACGTTTTCTTAAATTGACCCAGTTCTCAAGCACGCCTGCAAAAGACAGACCGAGAACCAGAATTAGGTTCACCACCTGAAAGATGATCAGAATGAGCATAAGCCAGCTTGCAAGTCTGAAACTTGTCATATCCGGTTTTCTCATCCTCACATTATAGCAAGCTATGGCAAACCCCTGGACAAAGTAAAACAGCATGCTCACTACCGCAAAACCCAGAACAGGAACAGAAACCCACTGAGGAACTGCGACAAAGTAGAACAGCAGTACAAGAGCCCACAGGCCAAGAAAGATATAGATGAAAAAATCAGGAATCCTGAAATTCATCACCTTCCTCTCAAACTCCTCTGATCCAGGATGAGTTATCGCTTCATAAATGTACACGATACCGTAAAGGTTCATGAACAGGAAAGGAAGCAGCATGCTCACTATGGTAAGCATCACAAGGAATGCAAAGATATCAGTATCAACACCTGCAGATGCGAAAAGCGGAGCAAGTATTGCATTGATCATCTCTGTATATCCTGCGGCTACGACGCTTGCCATATCACTGAAAACAGCGAAGAAAATGCCATAGGCTGCAAAGAGGATAACTGCCGGAATGAAAGAATAAACCATCCGCAGGAAAATACTCTCTGCATCATCTTTGTTCACCCATACCACAGCGCAAAGCACGAGTGAAAGCGGAATGAACATATTTACCATAATGAAGACCCACGTTAGGCTTTGGTTGAGAATATCCATACTGAACAAAATATTCCTGAGCAAAACCAGCACCAGAGCTGCAACGCAGGCGGTGTCCGTGATTTTCTTCGGGTAGCGCTTATCCAACATCAGCAAGGGCAGGACGAAGAACATTGAGCCGACCGGGATCTCATGCAGTATGAATGCACAGATAACGCTCAGGCCGACTCTGATCAAATCGCCTTTCTCAAGCTTTCCGTCGTTCATTTTTTCTCAAAAGGAAGATATGCAAGCACACGTGCCTTCTTGATCTCGGCATTGAGAGCTCTCTGGTGCTTTGCGCATGTCCCTGTAATTCTTGCCGGAAGAATCTTGCCGCGCTCTGTTATATAGCGGCGGAGCATGTCGGGGTTCTTGTAATCAGCCATCTGTGCGCCGGGCTGACAGAACTTGCATACTTTCTTCTTGAAACCTGTCTTTCTCATGCCAGGCTTTCTTCCTGCAGAATCCTTGTCATTTACAAAAGCTTCATTATCATCACGCATTTTTAAATTCTCCTGAAAAATTAAAATGGTACATCGTCATCGCCATAACTTTCCGGCCCCAGACCATAATCATTTGAGACACTCTCCTGCTGAGGGGTTCTAGAAAAATTACCTGAAAAACGATTCTGATTAGAAGGAGCTGCTTCTCCCATGGAACCACCCTGCTGCGGCGTGTTTCCGTATTGAGGAGCCTGTGCATAGGAAGCCTGCCTGCCGCTTCCCCCTTCATAGTATGCACTGTTATTGCTGCCTCCAGCATTTTCACTGCGGGAGCCGCCCAGAAAATTCAACTGGCCAACAACAATCTCAACTTTGGATCTTGACTGTCCGTCCTGTTCCCAGCGGTTCTGCCTGAGCTCGCCCGAAATTGAAACCTGGCGGCCTTTTTCCAAATACTGGTTGACAGACTCGGCAGCACGTCCAAAATAGACACAATCAAAGAAATTCGCCTCTTCTTCCCAAGAATTCCCGTCAGCAGACCTCTTTCTTCTGTTAACAGCAATGGAGAAACGGACAACCGCCCCGCCTCCGCCCTGTGAATAGCGGATCTCAGCTTGTCTTGTCAGACGCCCTGTAAGACAGACATTGTTTAAATCAGCCACTTTGAAATCCTCCTGTTAAAAAAATCTCCGGTTTATTTCTCGGGATTTACAAACAAGAATTTAAGTACGAGTGTGCTTAACTGGAATGAATGGCTGAGCTTTGCAATGGAAGCCGGATCAGCAGAGAGCTCAAAATAAACATAATGGCCCTTGTCCTGCTTGTTGATCTGGTAAGCAAGAGTCTTGATTCCAAGGTCATCCTGCTTTGTGATCTGTGCACCTGCCTTAGCTAAAGAGTCGGTAACGAATGCCAACCCTTCCTTCATCTTCTCGTCATTTGCGTCAAAGATGACTGTGAACTCATAATTTCTCATAGTTCCTCCTTGTGGACTTATATTTGATCCGCCTCAACGAAGCGGATAAAGAGGCTTATATGAACCGCCGCCACCCCGAAGGATGGAAGCTTCCGGTCTCACAGCAGAATGCCCCGATATCTCTTGCGTGGTATCTGAGTCTGGAACCGCTCCTCCGGAATACCCATGTGTTCCTCATGGGGGCAGGACATCATATGCCGGCCTGCAGGCAGCAGTGTTTTCGCACCTTTCATTTCAGCAATTCATCTCACATCCTGAAAGGCGTGGGCTTTTTGCTGAATCCTTTGTAAAATATCATAGAAAATGAATTTAGGTCAATAAAGCAAAAAAATAAAATTCAAAATACAAAACCATTGTCCGGCCACGGAAACCGAGGCCGGCTGTGATCGCTTTTCAGAGTTTTGTAATCTGCATGCAGTCTGAGGAATAAGAACCGCCTGTCGTTGAACCGGTGATGAGGACAACAAGGTCATCCTTTTTCACTATATTCGTTTTCAGTGCAGTCTCAATCGCCAGAGCTTTCATAAAATCCATGTCTTCAATCAGACGTGCCATTACAGGATGAATGCCGTAACCAAGATTAAGCTGGCGGGCGGCTTTCTCATCAGTCACACACGCAATTACAGGACATGAAGGACGATAATAACTGGTGACCATAGCTGTCCGTCCGGAAACCGTCATGCAGACTATTGCTTTCAGATCCAGGAAGAAAGAAGCTTCGACTGCGGCGCTTGCAACTGTATTCATGATATCCGAATTAAGCTTGAGCTGTGATTTGAAGAATCGGTTCTTATAGTCAATCTCATTCTCTGTGTATGAAGCGATATCAGACATTGTCCTGACTGCAAGCACCGGATATTTTCCGGCAGCTGTCTCTCCTGAGAGCATAAGGCATGTAGTGCCGTCATAAATCGCATTGGCCACATCAGAAACTTCAGCACGGGTCGGGCGCGGATGCTCGCTCATTGACTCAAGCATCTGCGTCGCCGTGACCACTATCTTGCCTTTGTTATAGCATGTCCTGATTATTTTCTTCTGGATTGACGGCAGCTGGCGGAAAGGTATCTCAACTCCCATATCTCCGCGGGCAACCATTATACCATCGACAATCTCAAGTATCTCATCAAGATTTCTCACCCCCGAAGCGTTCTCGATCTTTGCGATTATCTGGATCCTTTCCCCACCGTTTACGTTAAGAAGCTTTCTGAGTTTTTTCGCATCATCGGCACTTCTCATGAAACTGGCTGCAATGAAATCAACATCATTCTCGATTCCGAAAAGAATGTCATCACGATCGCTCTTTGAGATATACGGCTGATCAATGCTGACTCCGGGGATGTTAATTGATTTATGATCCGAAACCCTTCCGGGGTTATCAACACGGCAGATTATATTTGTTCCGTCAATCTCCGTTACTGTAAGGGAAACAAGTCCGTCATCAATTAAGATGACATTGCCCTTCTCCACATCTTCAGCAAGATACGGATATGTCACACCGGCCCCGTCTTTGTTTCCGGAGGCTTCACAGTCGCTGTACAGAGTAAACGTCTGCCCTTCTTCAAGAACCACAGAACCGTTTTCAAAACATCCGACACGTATTTCAGGACCTCTCGTATCAAGAATCAGAGGAATATGAACAGCGAGCTTCTCTCTCACTCTCTTCACTCTGTCAAGCCTTACCTTATGTTCTTCATGTGATCCATGTGAAAAATTGAAACGTGCGGCATCCATACCGTTGCAGATGAGTTTTTCAACCATCTCGTCGCTGTCAACAGCCGGCCCCATTGTACATATAATCTTTGTCTTTCTCATATAAATTCCTTATCAGACAGAATATTAGCGGAAGAAGGGAACAAGGAAAACAGGAAAATCAAAAATCTGGCAGACCTAGCAATTTTCTAAAATCGCCAACACTGACGGGAGGCGAATAGAAAAATCCCTGTATCACGGCTTTTTCAAAATTGCATACATACTCATAGCCTTCAACCGTTTCTATTCCCTCGAATATGACTTTATAGCCCAGGGAAGAGAAACATGAAACCACAGAACGCAGGAAAACGTCATTCTTTCTGTCATTCATTGCCGCCTTTATGAATGAACGGTCGATCTTGACACATTCAAACGGGAGGCTGATGTATCTTGAAATGTTTGCGTATCCTGACCCGAAATCATCAAGATAAAATCCGAGACCGCAGGCCATCATCTGCTCCATAACATGTCTGACTTTGGTAAAATTCGCGATTATATTAGTCTCTGTAATCTCAATTTTAATATATTCTGCAGGAATCCCATATGATCTGATCAGATTTATCACATCATCCACAAGATCCGGAGAATAGAACTGCCGGGCAGAAAAATTCACTGATATCGTCGGAACCGGAAGGCAATTGTCAATACATTCCCTTATCATCCTGCAGCTTCGTGAGAGTACAAACAATCCGATCCTGTCAATATAACCTTCACTTTCTGCTACAGGAATGAACTCAGCAGGACTGACATAATGCCCATAACGTTTGTCGTACAGCCTGATCAGGCATTCCGCGAGGTTGCAGAAATTTCCCCCTGTATCGAAAACAGGCTGGAATTCAACTTCAAAAAGCTCTTTCTCACAAGCTTCCCTGATCAGTTTGACAATATAGTTTCTCCTGTTGAGCAGTTCTTTGAGACGCAGATCACAAACAATGAAACTGAAGAAATCGTTTCTTATCGAATAATATGAAGCTGAAAGGTTTTTAAGATCGACTTTCTTTTCCGAAAAGAAAGCCAGCATGTCAAAAACTTCGCTCCTGCTGCTTGCGACAACAGGACATGGAATAAGATAAATATCACCTTTTAGATTGAAAGTCGTCCTGTCTATCACATATGTTCTGGCAAATATATCGACAATCTGAGTACACAGTATCCTGCACCCCTGATCAGAAGGTGCCGGCCCGATCAGGACAAAATTATTCTCAGAGATACGGAACACCTGCTGGATAAGTTCAAGGCCTGCAAATTCGTCTCCTATCATTTTTATCAGTGCATCAACAGATTTGACATCAAAATCCATATGCATTCTGCTGTAATCTTGAATCTTAACCGTAATGACTGAAAAACGGACTCCCTTGCTGAAATAATAGGAAAGGAAAGAAGACATGTACTTCAGATTTCCGAATCCTGTCAGATTGTCTATGAGGAATGAAGATGTGGTGAGATTTGTAAAACAATAGAACAGCAGTACTGAAACAAGAATCAGCAGAGCCTCGCTTTTGGGATAAATGATCTGCAGAACAACCAGAACCGCTATTATGAATGGCACGTATGATGCCATTCTCCTTATCTGGGGAAGCATGCTGTCTCTTTCAAGGAAGATTACAGCAAATGTGATCACGGCAGATAAAGACATAAGCAGGAAATGAAAAAAATACAGAGGCCCGAACTCTACCGCTCCGCCTTCAGGCGGGAATGAGAATGCGATTCCGGTTCTTATGTTTACCACGAAAAAAGTGACTGACGCGCATGTCAGTATCAGCGCTGCATAAACAACAGGCTTCAGATCTTTTGTCCTTGCAAAACTGTTCCTGGAATCCTTCACTATATAAAACATAAGCATATTTGCTATCACCTGACTGAAAACAGCATGGACTGTCGCAATGATCAGGCTGACAGACGGAGAAAAGACATTTTCAGAATTAAGTGCGATATCCATGGGAATGCATACCAGAGAATATACAAAGCAGACAGAAAGAAGGAAAAAGAACGGCTTTCTCTGTCTTGCCACATACAGATCTTTCTCGAATACAATGTAAATTCCCATACAGAGAATCGTTATTGCCGAAAATATATCGGGCAGTAGATATGTGATACCGACCATGTTTACAGTATGAGCCAGTTCAGAATCAATTTCTAGAAACATTTCTGTTTTTTTTATATTATTTTCTCATGTTTGACGCACACGCTCATATCGGTGAATACAGAAATGACGCGATAATCTGCACATCGGATGTCAGCGAATATGCTGATGCGGAGAAATATCCGCTTCACAGCTACGGCATTTTATCTCAGGATGAAAGCGCCATCCGGATCATTGAAAATCTTCTTGAGAAAGACAGATCTGCATTCATCGGCGAGTTCGGACTGGATGCACGCTGTTTCTGCAGCATCGGTCTCATACGGACACTGCTTGAGCTTGCAAAAACATACTCGCGTCCTTTCACTCTTCATGTGGTCAGACGTCACAATGAGATGTTGCGGCTTCTCAAGGAAATAAGGCCGGGAAAGCCATTTATTGTACATGCATTTACATCATCAGCGGAAATCGCTGATGAATACGAAAAGCTCGGAGGCCTCATATCACTGGGTAAAAGAAGCCTCAGGACAAAAGATTTCAGCCGTCTGATCAGGAAAGGCTTTCTCATTGAAAGCGATATGCCATGCGGCCCGGATGCCGACAAAGCACTTGAAGAAGTTTATAATGCGATTGCATCCAGTATGAGAATAAGTACTGAAAGACTTGAGGAAATGACAGATGAGAGAAGAACAGTTTTTACGCCTTGAGATGCTGCTTGGAAAGGAAAACGTCACACAGCTTCACAGAAAGAAAATCACCATTATCGGCGCAGGCGCGGTGGGAGGCTATGCATTTGAAAGCCTTGTACGTTCAGGCATAGGATTCATACGCATTGTCGATTCTGACACTTTCTGCCTTTCGAATCTCAACCGGCAGATACTTGCGACTTACGATACGCTGGGAATGCCAAAGGTTGAGGCGGCAAAGGCCAGGGCTCTTTCCATAAATCCTGAAATAAAAATAGATGCAGTGAATGCTTTTGCCGATGAATCAAACTGCAGGGATCTTGTAAAAGATTCGGATCTTGTGATTGACTGCATAGACACTGTCGCCTCAAAAGCATGCCTGATGAAAATCTGCCAGGAGGAGAACATTCCCCTGATTTCATCAATGGGTGCTGCGCTCAGACGTGATATCTCGCGCATCAGGGTTGCAACTCTCGATAAAACCCATGTCTGTCCTCTTGCGAAAGCCGTCAGGACACAGGCCAGAAAGCTTGGCGTGGATCTGAGCCGTGTCAAAGCCGTATTCTCAGATGAAGAAGCCGTATTCACCTATGAAGGGAAAAGCGCCCTCGGTAGCCTCGCTCCTGTAACCGCCGTTTTCGGGCAGAACATAGCAAACGAGGCACTGAAGATTCTGATCGGGGAAGATGAATTCTTCGCCCTACACTAAAGAGGCGGCTTTGAAAAAGGCAGGGCAGTGAAAATCAGGAGATGGCAGAGAAATATCAAAAAGAGAAAGGAAATGCGGCTTTTTCAGTCCGTCCCCGCACTTGTAGGCATTGAAATATATCTCGTCATCTTCACTTCCGATTATTCCCAGACCCTTCAGATCAATTGATGCAGCCAGTATCCAGTGGCTTCCCTTATTGCTGTTTTCAAGAATGCTTACGCTGTCAGTTATACAGCCTCTCTCTTCATTGGTATAACGCACTCTGTCTTTCCTTCCGCTTCCATGGCATGCGAGAAAAGCCCCGGATGCGCTGAATTCGAAATTGGAATATTCAACGGAGCTGCTGTTTTTGATGAATATCTCAACACAGCTGTCTGTCCATACCGGACCATTTGCCTCCCAGACCATCCGTCTGAGTTCTTTTTCTTCCACATCAAAAACCACATTCAGCACACAGCCGTCATGAGACAATGACAGGCAGACCTTCACATCGTCTTCACAACTGCCCCACAAATAGTTCGCAAGATAAACTTCTGTTTTTTCTTTTCCGATTCTCATATTGTCATGATAGCACAAAACATAAAAAAAACACAGGAGCCGGAACTCCTGCATTTTCAGATCAACACTAAGTCAAGACTTACTTCTTCTTGTGTCTGTTAGCTCTAAGTCTCTTCTTTCTCTTGTGTGTTGCAATCTTATGTTTTTTTCTTTTCTTACCGCAAGGCACAGTATTGCTCCTTATATCCAATTGGAATTTTTTTGTAATTACAGTCTGACATTATTGCGCCCTTAGGCGTTTTTGGTCAATATGCCTGAAGTCTAAAAGAGTATTTTTCCACCGACTATTTTATGAACCACAGGCTTGCTGCTTTCAAGATATGCGTATCGTTCCACTCTTTCTGCGACTGAAAGATCCTGAACGGCACTTGAAATCGATGAATCATCCAGCACGACGACATCAGCTTCATAACCTTCCTCGAAACTTCCGAGCCTGCCGAAAAAAGACCCTCCGAGTTTTGTCGCCATATAAAACGCTTCATTGAAACTCAATGCCCTGAATGAAGAATCCACAAGCCTGTAATACAGCTTGCTGCATCTGACTGCATCAGTAACAGCACGGAAAATGGACAGACTCACACCTCCTGCGACATCGGAACCAAGACCTGTCTTATATCCGTTGTCAAGAAAATACCGAACGGGCATGATGCCGGATGAAAGATTTGTGTTTGAGTCAGGACAGTGAGCAATATACACGTTGCTGTTTTTAAGAAGTTCCTCTTCCCTTCCAAAAGAATGGACACAATGTGCCATTATTGTCTTCCGGCTGCCAAGCAGACCAAGCCTTCTATACGCGTCTGCGTAATTTTCCGAGTCGGGAGACAGGCTCGCGACCCATTCGATTTCGCTCAGATTTTCAGAAAGATGACTTTGAACAGGAAGCTCTTCTCTTAAGGCAATTGCCGCAAGAGACCGGCTCAGCCTGTCGCTGCAGCTTGGAAGAAAGCGCGGTGTTATGATCGGCTTTACATACGTGAACCTTCTCTTTACTTCGTCAACATACGCCAGAGTCTCGTTTATTGACTCATCCGTATCCTCAACAAGCATGTCCGGTGAATTCCTGTCCATGTTCACTTTGCCGACAAAGCACGGCATGGACAGTTTCTCAAGCATCCCGCACAGGAGCAGAGTCGCGCTTCTGTGTATCGTTGCAAAAATGCATGCTCTGCCTGTTGCACTTGTGTAAAGATCCCGCGTGAAAATTTCATAAGCCTTTTCAGCATATTCAGTATCTTTGTATTTCGCTTCTTCAGGAAATGTATGGTTGTTCAGCCATGACAGAAGCTCCTCATCCATCCACAGCCCCCTGAACTGGTACTGACTCGCATGTACATGAAGATCATACAATGCAGGTATGACAAGCTTTCCGCCGCACTCCAGCAGACTAAGCGAACTGTATTTATCCGGAATACTGTCAAAGCATCCTTCTATCCTTCCGTCTGCCACAACAAGATATGAATCCGCTCTGGACACACTCCTGTCCTTTTCAGGTGTATAGAAAACATCACCGTGAATGATAAAGCTACTCATAGAACCTCCACTGTCGTAACAGCCAGGAGCATTGCCGGAAAACCATGCCGCCCCGCAGATACAGAATCCGGAGAAAGATTCACTATCTACAGGTATTTTATCACGGAATGTGAAAATTACAAAAAAAACTTGTATTTTGAAGCTAAATCCTCCACAGTGTGTTATATTATATAAGCCGGATCAGCGATGATCCGGATTGATGAAGGGATTTCCGGACGATGAAAGTTCTTGTTTTAGGTCTTGGTATCAATGGCGGCGGCCGTGCTGCCTGTCTTTATTTTGCCAGACGGGACGGTTATGAAGTGCGCGTTTCTGATGTTTCTCCGCGCTCATCGTTCGGTCTTGTCCCGCAGGAACTTGAAAAACTGAATGTGAAGTGCTTTTTCGAAGACAAGGATCCGAAGGAAAATATCAAATGGGCTGATCTTGTGATAAAAAACCCCGCCGTTCCCACATCCCTTCCCCAGCTGTCTCTCGCGAAAAGGATAGGCAATGATTTCTCCTTCCTTTTCTCGTCTCCGCAGATAAAGAGAATCAAGCTGATCGCGGTCACGGGAACAAAAGGAAAGACAACAACTGTCTCCGCAATCAGCCATGCGCTCAGTGAACTTGGAAAAGACACTCTCGTCTGTGGCAATATCGGTATTTCCGCATTCACTGTCCTTGAAGAAATCGAAAGAAGAAAGGCTGAAGGGAAAGCCAGTCCGGAATATATTGTCATGGAACTTTCCAGCTGGCAGATTCACGACACCTATATTGCACTCAATGGTCATATGCCTCACTTCACGATGACAATATTCACAAGCAAATATGCCGATCATCAGAACAGCTACAGCAATGTGAATGACTACTATGATGACAAGCTTAAGCTTTTCACGCCTGAATGCGACACCATACTTGTGAACAGCAGCAACAAAGACTTCCTCGTGAGTCATACTTTCGGACTCAAAAAACTTATAAAAACCTTTCCCGGCTATTATAACCCGTTCAAGGAAAAGAAAATGGAATTGCAGTGCGCTTACTGTGCACTCAGGCTTCTCGGTTTCAACAGAAAAGACACGATAAGGGTTCTGTCATCCTATAAGGGGATGCCTCACAGAATTGAGCAGGTAGCGCTTTATGATGACATAATGTTCATCAATGATTCTGCGGCCACCATTGCCGAGGCTGTGAATTTCTCAATGAAGAACATTTCCCCGCTCCCCGTTCATCTCATATGCGGAGGAACAGATAAAAACCTCAAGGCTTCAGGCATGCTAGATGCGCTCAGAAGTGCAGACAGCATAAGTCTGCTTGCCGGCTCGTTCACCGACAATCAGCTGATTCCTCTTCTAGAAAAGAACAACTTGAAATATGAAGGACCTTTCACGTCCATGAAGGAGGCTTTCAACGATGCTGTGGAAAAAGCCGAAGAGAAACGGAATGAATTCAGACAGGTGCAATGCGTCCTTTTATCGCCGGGGGCTGCATCTTTCGAATACTTCAAAAATGAATTTGACAGGGGAACACAGTTTAAAGCACTTGTAAGACTTTACACGGCAAGGAAAAGCGGTAAAAAGACATTTCCTCTTGACAGCTAGATGCGGCTGCGCCTTGCAAGCTTGTAACGCAGAGAGTCAATTACACGGAAGACATGACCTGCCGGTTTGTAAATGTAATCAAGAGTCGGCATACGGTACATTTTCACTCCTCCGAATGCGGTTTTGAATGTTGTCAGTGATGAAAGATGGCTGTTTTCCTCTTTCTTCCCTTCTATTCCGAAAAGGTCATATTCTTTCACGCCATCTTCTTTTGCCCTGAAGAGAGCTTCTGCCTGAAGAGCATAGCCGCATGAAATATTTCCGGTATGCCTGACTGACGATCCGAAAAGGTACAATTCCTCATTTCTTCCTCTCAGATTCACAATGCCTCCCGAAATCTCACCATCGCTGTACGCAATATAAAGACGCGGTTCAACATCATAACCCCGCAGAGAAAATATTGAACGGATATATTCATAGCTGCGTGTTGAGAAATGATCCCTTAGTGCTGTATGCACATAAGTGTCATACCATCTGGAGAATGTTTCCTCATCGCCATCCCAGAGCCGGACTACTATACCCTCTTCTTTTTTCAGGTTTCTTCTGGCTCTGTCCTTGAATGACAGATCCTGTGCAAGATTTATTCTCACGGTGCCAAGGGGCTGGACTGAAAAACGGCATTTCCTCAGTTTTCTGATTACAAGAGAATCGGGGCAGTCCCAGTTCAGATCGAAACGCAGAAGAATGCATGAGGATGGCAGATGCTTCCTGACTTCCTTCGCAAAGGCTATCAGATGCTGTTCCCCGACTCCTTCTGAAAACCCCATAGGAATATATGCAATAGAAAAAAAGGGAAAACTCTTTATGAGTACAAGAACATCACAGCCGTAGCCTTCCATCGAGAAACGGAAGGCTGCCGGCTTCCACGAATTCTGTTTTTTGACTTCGGCCCAGAATCTGCTCTGGAAAATGCTTTTCCCTTCCAGAGCAGTCAGGTCTATCTCATTAACCGACAGGGCCATCTGTATATTTATGACTCTTTATCTGATGACCATCCGCAAGGATCTCCTTGCCGTCAATCATCAGAACACCGCCTTTAGTGTAAAGCGGCATCGCGAAGAAATGATCAGGTTTGATATAAGTAGTGACCTTCTCAACTTCTCCCTGATCAGCCACCTTCAGAACTGTTCCCTCAGGAATGCTGTCATCTGCAAACAGAACTTCGCAGGTTGTATGTTCAGGAGCATCAGGATCACTTGCGGCAAGCAGCATACCGCATGATTTGACTCCCCTGAAGTTTGCCGGCTTGAGATTTGCCACGACAATGATCTTCCTGCCATCAAGCTCCTCAGCCTTGTAATAAGGAACAATAGAAGAGACAATGGTGCGGCCTTCCTCTGTACCGTCATCCAGATGCAGGATATAAAGAAGATCACCGTTGGGATGCTTCTCCACTTCTGCGATTCTGGCCACTTTCAGAGTGACACGACGTTCAAACTGATGAGCTGTTGTCTCATTCTCTATTACAGTATTGTTGTTCATTTTCTTTTCCTCTTTCTTGTTTTCTGCTTTCTTTTCCTTTCTTTCTTCCTGACTTCCGGAAAAACGTTCTTTCAGTGAATTCACAAAATCATCTTCAAGCTTGGAGAAGAGAAGAGAGATATCGCCGACAGAATCAGGTGAACCGTCATCAAAAGATCCCAGATCCTGCCATGTCCACTTCCTGTCACCGAAGAATGAGAAAATCTTGGCGCTTGTTGAAGGCATGAAAGGCTCGATCATTATCCCAAGATCCCGAATAAGGAAGCAGAGCGTTCTTAAAAGGCTTGCCGCCTTTTCAGGATTTTCCTTTCTCATCTTCCATGGTTCTCCGTCCTGGAATGCCTTGTTGCCGGCATCCGAGAGCACAAGCACAGCCCTGAGAGCACTTCTTTCTTCCACATTGTTCATGAGATCCGTGATCTCAGCTTCGCTCTTTCTAATAACCTCAAGAAGTCCCTCATCGAGAGAAGCAGCAGCGGGAATCATGCCGTCATAGAATTTTCTTACAAAGCTCAGAGTCCTGTTCACAAGATTTGAAAGGTTGCCGATCAGCTCACCGTTGACCTTATCCTGGAAATCAGACCAGGAGAAATTGAAATCGTTCTTTTCCGGTCTGTTGAAGAAAAGATAGAAGCGCCATACATCAGCAGGGATTCCCGTACTCTGCACATCATCTCCGAAAATGCCTGTCCCGTGGCTCTTTGAGAATTTACCGCCTTCATAATTCAGATACTCGCTTGAAGACATCTGGTAAAGCATGGTCCACTTCTCTCCGGTGCACAGGAGCGTTGCAGGGAATATGACTGTATGGAATGGTATATTGTCCTTACCTATGAACTGTATGAGCTGGGTGTCCTCTGGATTCTTCCACCAGCGCTGCCAGTCATCCAGAGCTTCCGCAGTCATGGAAATATAACCGATGGGAGCATCAAACCAGACATAGAATACCTTGTCCTCGTAACCTTTCACAGGAACCGGTATACCCCATTTAAGATCACGTGTGATGCATCTTTCCCTCAGGCCGTCACGAAACCAAGAGGTCGTCACATTCACTGCGTTTTTTGACCAGTTGTTATTTCTGAAAGCATCCTCAGTCCATTCCTGAAGCAGCGGAAGTGCCTTTGGAAGATCAATGTACAGATGCTTTGTTTTCTTCAGAACCGGAGTTGTCCCGCACACTGAACAGCGAGGATCTACCAGCTCGGTGGGATCAAGAAGTGTCTGGCAGGCATCGCACTGGTCACCGCGTGCATCTGTGCTGCCACAGTGCGGGCATGTACCGTTTACATAGCGGTCGGCAAGAAATCGTCCGCAGTGCGGGCAGAAAAGCTGCTCGCTCTCCTCTTCTCTGATATATCCGTTTTTATTGATTTCATTGAAAATATCCTGAACGATCTCGGTGTGGCGCTGTGTACTTGTACGCCCGAAATAATCAAATGAGATATTGAACCACTCGTAAATCGCTTTGTGGATCTTATGGTAATGATCGCACAGTTCTCTCGGAGTAACACCTTCCTGCAGCGCTCTGGTCTCGCTTGCAGTACCGTATTCATCTGTTCCGCAAACATAAAATGTCTCAACTCCGTAAGAACGGGAGAAACGTGCGAAAACATCCGCAGAGAGAACCTGTATCAGATTTCCCAGATGAGGAATGTTGTTGACATATGGAAGAGCTGATGTTATGAGTCTTTTTTTCACGATTTTACTCCTTGTCATGAATGGCAGAGTGAATTATAGCCAGTTTGAAGTTAATTTTCTACTACGGCGAAAAAGAGAAATTCTGCAATATCTTCTCTTTGCATCTGTAGGAAAGCTATTGCCGCTCTGCTATAATTTCCATATCTTTCAAAACTATGAGCGACGAAGAAAAAATTGTAAAACCGGCCAGGGGAGCAGGATTCTCCTTCAGCCCTAAAATCATTATCGTTGTTTTGATCGCAGTTTTCCTGATCATTGCGGCTCTTTCCTCGTTCTTTGTTGTTGACCAGACTGAGCAGGCTGTCGTGCTCAGACTCGGACGCTACAGCAGAACAGTCGGCCCTGGACTGCAGACAAAACTTCCTTTTGGTCTTGAACAGAGCTACAATGTCCCGACGCAGCTTGTGCAGACTCTCACATTCGGGTACAGATCAAATGATCTGACCGGTACGGGGCTTGCCGGTGCAAGCGCATATGAAGATGAGTCTGTGATGCTCACAGGGGATCTGAATATAGTCGATGTTGAATGGATCGTACAGTACAGGATCAATGATCCGATGAAATGGCTTTTCAACGTAGAAGACAAGGAGACAACCATCCGGGATATTTCACAGTCCGTCATGAATGCCCTTGTCGGCGACCTTCCCATACTCTCTGTCATGACAAATCTGAGAACACAGATCGAGATTGATGCGCAGGAGAACATGCAGCGGATTTTTGACGGCTATGATTTCGGTATAGAAATCGTAACTGTGAAACTGCAGAACATTGTCCCTCCTGAAGGTGAAGTCCAGGATGCTTTCGAGGATGTGAACAAGGCTATTCAGGATATGAACCGCTTCATAAACGAGGGAAAAGAATATTACAACACTGCAATTCCTGAAGCCCAGGGAAAAGCAAGCAGGATAATCCTACAGGCCGAAGGCTATGCCGCACAGAGGGTCAATGAGGCTCAGGGCGATGTTGCCGCATTCAACTCCATGAGAGAAGCATATGAAAACAATGAGGAAGTGACGGAAAAGAGAATCTACATTGAGACAATGGACGACATCTACTCATCAGAAGGATCCTCCCCTCTCACACTTATTGATTCCTCCCTTGAGAATTTCCTGCCTGTCCAGAATATAGGAGGTGCAAAATGAAAAAACTCATAACAGTACTTGTCATCCTCGCACTTCTTCTCACCGTCTTCCTTCTTATGGGGCCATTCTATATTCTCAGTGAAGGCGAACAGGCTGTGGTCACACGATTCGGGAAAATAGTGGACACCCAGACTGAATCAGGCCTTAAATTCAAGATGCCTCTTGTAGACAATGTTGTCAAATATTCATCAAAGCTTCAGAGCTGGGACGGAGAAGCTCAGAGAATACCTACTAGCGAAAATCAGTTCATCTGGGTTGATGCAACTGCCCGGTGGTATATTGCGGATCCGGCACTGTTCTATGAAACAGTCGGAACTGTCTCGTCTGGACTCGGCCGTCTTAACGATATCATTGATTCGACAATCAGGACGGTTATCTCGGAGAACAACCTCAATGAAGCTGTGCGTTCGACAAACCAGATCAATGAGATAAACGTAGTCGAGGACTTCCAGGATGTGGATTCTGCAGAGGATGCACAGACATTGCAGAACCTGACTGCGACGACAAGCGTGCAGCAGAGCATTGAAATCGGAAGAGAGGGAATCTCGAACAAGATTCTTGAACAGGCTTCCGAATTCACGGATACCTACGGAATTGCGCTTGAAGATGTGATCATACGTCAGATCCGCTATTCAGATGATCTCACTGAATCTGTTTATGAAAGAATGATCAAGGAAAGAAACCAGATTGCAGAAGCATACCGCTCCTACGGTCGCGGCCAGCTTGCAGAATGGCAGGGAACAACAGAAAGAGACATGAATACCATTCTCTCTGAAGCAGAAGCTGAAGCGGCACGCATAAGAGGAGAAGCGGATGCCAGGGCAAGTCGTATATATGCTGAAAGCTACAGCGCAAATCCTGCTTTCTTTGAATTCTACAGTACAATGCAGTCATACAGGAATACTCTTCCGTCAATGAACAAGATACTCTCAACAGGAAGCGAGTATTTCAAATATCTCTGATACTTACCCAAACTGATCCTGTCTGCAGCGGCAGGATCTTTTTTATTATGAAGACAGATTATACAAACGAAGCGAACCTCATAATCCCGGCTGCATTCATCAGCGGCGACGACATCCTTTATGATGACGGAAAGACAATCGCACTTAATCTTCACGGACATCTGTTCATAACATCCGAGTGTGACGGCCGTTTTGAAAAGCTGATCAGGGATCCGTCTTTCAGCACGGTACTTTACCCTTCTGAGGAAAACGTCAACAGATATCTGCTGTACAAAAACAGGGAGAAAACCGATAAAGCGGAAAAGATTCCTTCTTCGCATCAGATGGAGGAATTCTATTTATCATGTACAACGTGGAATACAGATGAAGAGTATCTGAAATCCCTCATTGATGCCGGAGAGGAAATCTTTGCAGTATGGGAGAAAGACATTCTCGTCTCGCTTGCTTACAGCACCAAAGGCCGCAGGCAGCTTTCTTCTTTCTTCACGAGAAAAGAATACAGAGGAAAAGGATACGGCAGCAGACTGCTTGAACAGACAGGTTCCATATATCTTTTCACTGATGACCAAAATCTTCTCAGCTTCTATACTGATAGAGGATTTGTGATAAAGCAGACCTACCATTTCATTGACAGGAGAGCAAAATGAAAATAGCGGCATTCGTACCATTTGATGCAGAAACAATCTGCTATGGCCTGATAGATGGAGAAAACATAAGGGAGATAAACGACCCGTTTGCAGGAGAAGAAATAAAAGAAAGCGGGAAAGTATATAAAAGAGCTGATGTGATACTTGTAAACCCGGCATTCCCTGTAAAAGCACTGTGCATTGGTCTTAATTACCGCGACCATGCAGAGGAATTCGGACTGCCAGTTCCTGAAAAACCGGTCGTATTCATGAAAAGCGAGAACACAGTGATTGGACCGGAAGACTACATCATCAAGCCGAAAATGTGCACAGATCTTGATCATGAAGCAGAACTTGCCGTTGTCATAAAGAAAGAATGCAGGAACATAAACGAAGATGAAGTTTATGACTATATACTGGGCTACTGCTGCGCAAATGATGTGACAGCACGCGATCTGCAACCTAAGAACGGGCAGTGGACAATTGCAAAAGGCTTTGACACATTTCTTCCGCTGGGTCCGTTCATCAGTGACGAAGTCGATCCGGCCTCTCTGGAAATCACATGTCGGCTGAACGGAAAAACTGTACAGAAGTCAAACACTGAAAATCTTATCTTTTCTGTCCCGTATCTTGTCAGCTATCTTTCAAGATGCATGACGCTGAGAGCCGGAGATGTGATTCTCACAGGAACCCCGTCAGGAACCGGACATATGAAAAGCGGGGACGTGGTTGAAGTGGAGATTGAAGGACTTGGCATACTTAGAAACACAGTAGAAGATGAATCCTGACTCATACAGCTTGGCTTCTCTTCATTTCCCTTTTCTCGAGGCCGTGTATCCAGTCGGCTCTGAACATGTAAATAATGAAAATTACAGAGCTGACTGTCCATGTCAGAGGATAAGCAGAGTATACTATTTCAATATGGTGCCAGAAATGCAGCACAACCGTCAGATACGTCACACGCAGAGCGCACCATGAACCGAACATTATAAGCATTGGTATGCTTGCCTTTCCTGCACCCCTGAGAATACCGGCAATGCAATGCGAAAGAGCAAGAAAACAGTAGAAGAATCCTTCTATCCTGCATTGTCTTGCACCGTAAGCGACAACTTCAGGATCATTGTTGAATGCACTGATAAGCACAGGAGCCAGAAGGAAAACCGCAAGTCCTATGAGCTCTGCAAGCGTAATTGAACAGAAAATCCCAAAAGCAGCGCTTTTTCTTGCCCGCCCATATTCTTTCGCACCGAGATTCTGCCCTATGCATGTTGTAAGTGCAAGTGAGAAACTCGTGATTGGAAGGAAGGCGAATCCCTCGATCTTGCTGTATGCTCCGCTACCTGCAACGGCGGCAGAAGCGAATGAATTGATATTTGTCTGTACGACAAGATTAGCAATTCCGATAACGGAATTCTGTACTCCGGAAGGCAGCCCGAACCTGAGAATCTCTCTGAGAGTCTGTCTGTGAAAACGTATTTTCCTTATTTCAACTTTATAAAGCCCGTCCTGACCGCGGAAAAGACGCATGAGGGAGAGAATTACGGAAAGCGCCTGACTGATGATTGTTGCAAAAGCCGCAGAACCTACCCCTCCGCCCAGAAACCCGACAAAGAGAATGTCAAGAACAACATTCGTTATTGATGAAATAATCAGATAATAAAGCGAATGCCTGCTGTCTCCCAGCGCATTCATAATTCCCATGCATGTGTTATAAAGAAGTGAGAATATTATACCAAGGCAATAGATGCGGAAATATTCGATACTGTTCGGCATGATATCAGATGGAGTCTGCATCAAGGAAAGTATTGACGGCGTGAAGATGCTTCCTGCTATCGTAAGGAAGATTCCGGCCACAATCGAGAATGCCAGATCAGTATGAATCGCCCTGTCCAGGCCTTTTTTATCGCGTGCGCCGAAATTTCTTGATATTATCACGCCTGCACCGATTGCCATACCGTTGAAGAACCCGACCATCATATTTATAAGAGGAGATGAGGAGGAGACGGCAGCCAGAGCTCCGCGTCCGAGATAATTGCCGACTATCAGGGAATCAGCTGCGTTGTACATCTGCTGAAAAAGATTTCCCAGGAACAGAGGAAATGCGAATGCGATAAGATTTTTCTGTATTGAACCCTGTGTGAAATCTATTGAGCGCGCCATGTGTTATGGTTTAGCATTGCAGAATAAAAATTTCAATCAGGAACTGAAACAAAAATGACAGCAAAGGAAGAAACAGCAAAACAGTTGCATCTCAGACGCAAACTGCTTTTCACAAAAGCAAATCCCCTTTTCTTGCCGCTTGAGGAAAAGCTGTCGTCAGCCTCCCGCATCGCAGTTGCTCTCTGGGCATTTGAAATATGCGATAAAATAAAAGATGAACTGGACAGTGAAGAGAAAGAACAGGCAGAAGAAGCAATAGAGATATGCCGGCAATGGATGAATGGAAATGTTAAAATGAACAAAGCACGCTATGCTATCCTTGCCCTTCACCACAGCGCGGGAGAAAAGGATCCGGTCACGCAGGCTAAAATGCATGCCATAGCACAGGGCCTTTCTTGTGTCCACACACCCGGACATGCAATGGGAATCCCAATATATTATTTCACAGCTATTGTAAGGGAATACGGTATAGATGATGGCTTTGAAAAGTGTTTGAAAACCGTCAGGAAGTACGAAGAAATTCTTAAAAAATGCTGTAAAACAAGCAGTGGTTCAAATGCAAGATATGCGGGGTTTCTTTACACTGAAAAGAATTACAAATAATAGTATCTTTTATTCAAAATTCTTATTGACACTTCAGCTGGCTTTTTGCTAGTATCTCCATGTTGTCACATGGCGAGATAGCTCAGTTGGTAGAGCAATCGGCTCATATCCGATCGGTCGAGGGTCCGAGTCCCCCTCTTCCAATGCCATGTAAGCATACTGCATATACGTTCCCGTCCCTATCTGTCTGACTCATGTTTATACGGAAAACAATACTCCGTTAATGAAATACAAACGGATTACAGATGCGCAAACAGACACTCAGCGCATTACAACGTCTACATTCAATACAGTATATAATTCTTTTTCTCTGCACTCTGGAAAGCATGGTATATCTTTTGAAATATGCGCTCCCTGCAGTACGGAAACAGAATCAACTTTAATGAGACATAATGCCTCGCCGTCTGAATCAGTAACAACCTGAATATCTCCGATTTGCGGAAACTCTTCACCTGTTTCGTCATAAACAGACTGTCCGACAGCAAAAGTTTTCAGTCTTCCATCCAGAAGTTTTATGCATTCGTCATCGGAAACAAGACAATGTGTATAATCGGTGACTTTCGGGTTAAGCATGCGGTAATCAAGGAACATTTCCTCAGGTTTCATATCAGTCAGCCTCTTTGTCTTCTATTATGCACAATATGTATTTGACATACAAACACAATATTCCGAATTTCAAGAAAAATAAAAAATTTGTTTTTTTTCAAAAATCTTATTGACTTGATAAGCGAACATGGAGTATTGTCTCTCATGTTGCGAGTCAATCGCAATGAATACCAATTGCGGTCGTGGTGGAATTGGTAGACACGCTAGCTTGAGGTGCTAGTGGTCGAAAGGCTATGCTGGTTCAAGTCCAGTCGACCGCAAATGCAGATAGGATAGAAATTTATTCTATCCTATTTTTTTTCGAACAATGACGACAAAACTTTACATTATTGGTAGAAACGTCTACCAATGTTCTATATTTTTTGAATTTCTTTGCCATGAAAAAGCAAACCTGCAGCCTCACGGTTAAAAAAGGTTAATGGATCAAAGAACTTCAGGACAAGTCTGAAGGCCGTTGGCTTGTTACTTTTCATCTTTCTGCCAAAAAGTGTAAACTGATGCAATCTGATTTCAGGAGGGATACATGTCTTACATAGAAAAAGCAAATGCACTGTCTCTTTATCTGATCGTGGGCATCATTCTGCTTTTCATCATATTCGTCTGTATCGTATTCATTGTCAAAAGCTACAAAGCGGGGAAAAAGATCGGGATGGATGCTTCTGTTCTGAAAAAAGCCATAACATCATCAGCCGCATTTACTTTTCTTCCGTCAGTTTCAATTCTGCTTGGTGTCATTGCTCTCTCAGGCAGTCTCGGCGTCCCTGTTTCCTGGCTGAGGCTTTCAGTCATCGGAAATCTCCAGTATGAGGCAACCGTTGCTGAAATGGCAGCAGAGAACATGGGAGTAAGTCTGGACAGCGCAGTACTTACAATGGACAATCTCGTGACGATTCTTGCTGTCATGACATTCGGCATCATCTGGGGCGGGGTTCTTTCCATTTTCACGCTGAAGAAATATTCATCCAGACTGAAAATAAGCAAAAAGAAAGGCTCTTCTTCTGACGGTTTTGCATCAATAGCCATGAGCGCGATGATGATCGGCCTGTGTTCAACATTCATTGGTTCATATATGTCTCAGGCTATAAGGATGACGGCATTCATTCCCTTCCTCACTGCACTTGTATCAGCACTTGTCATGGCAGTTCTTGACTGGGCCTGCAGAAAATATAAGCTTCAGGTTCTGGACAGCTTCTCTCTCGCACTCGCAATGCTGGCAGGCATGTCAGGCAGCGTGTTCATGAACATGGGGGGTCTTGTATGAGCATCAAAGATCAGGACATAGCATACGAAGCATATACAAACAGCATTCACAGCTGGGGAAGAAGCGGACTCATCATTGCACTGACTATGCTGCTTGCAGCACCTTTCATCTTCTCGCTCATCACTGGAGCATCCATCCAGTGGGACGGGTTCATCAAGGCAAGTGCGGCCGTTCTTATCATCTATGTTCCATCATGTATTGTGGAATATCTTATTTATGTACCTCTGCTGGGTCCCGGAGCAAGTTATCTGGCCTTCATTACGGGAAACATAACAAACCTTAAGCTGCCATGCGCATTCAATGCGCGAGAAACTGCAAAGACAGAAGTCGGCAGCAGGGAAAATGAAATAGTATCCACGCTGTCAGTGGCTGCATCATCGCTTGTAACCATGCTCGTGATATTCATAGGAGTTCTTCTCCTCATACCCCTTACACCGGTACTTAGCAATCCGGTGCTGAAGCCTGCATTTGACAACGTAATTCCCGCACTTTTCGGAGCTCTGGCATGGCAGTATTTCAGAAAAAGCTGGCGTCTTACCCTGATACCGCTTGCATTCATGACGATACTATGCATCGCAGTTCCGTCAATGGTGAACTCAACAAGCTTTCTCATCATTGCATGCGGCGCGATTGCAATCGGATTCGGCTATGTCTTCTACCGCAGAGGCTGGATAAAGGAGGCGAACAGATGAGACTTGAGGAAAAACTTTCAAAAATGATACAAGTCGACACAGTCAGCGAAGCCGGTATCGACCACAGCGGGAAATTCCGTGAATTCCACACTGTTCTCGAAGAACTTTTCCCAAATGTCTTCAAAACATGTGAGACAGAGAAATTCAACGAAGCCCTTCTTATGAAATGGAAAGGAAGAAGCAGCGCATCTCCGATCGTTCTCATGAGTCATCAGGATGTAGTGGAGGCACAGGGAGAATGGAAGGAGCCTCCATTTTCCGGAACCATTAAAGACGGCAGAGTCTGGGGACGGGGGGCTGTAGATACAAAATCATCCCTCATGTGCATTTTTGAAGCTGTTGAAGAACTGATTGCAGATGGATTCACACCTGAAAGAGATATCTACATTTCATCGTCCGACGGAGAGGAAGTGAATGGAAAGGGTGCTGAACTTGCCGTTGATTATCTTGAAAAGAACAATGTACATCCCCTTCTCGTCCTTGATGAAGGAGGAATGATCAAGGAAGAACCGATAAAAGGTGCTGAAGGCAAATTCGCAATGATGGGTACACTTGAAAAGGGAACATGCAACTTCCGTTTCATCGCAAGAGGAAAAGGAGGGCATGCATCTGCTCCCGGAAAGGACACACCTCTTGTGAGGCTCGGCCGTTTCATGGCAGACATTGAGGAACATGATCCGTTCAAGGCAAAGATGAATGAGACGACAATTGAGATGTTCCGACGCATGGGACCTGCGATAAAAGGTCCGCTCGGTTTTCTGCTGGCGCATGCCCGTTTCTTCTCGCCTCTTCTTGAGAAGGTGCTTCCAAAGGTGAACAGACTCGCAACTGCAATGATAAAGACAACGATTGCCTTTACAACGGCAAAAGGCTCTGACGGGCTGAATGTCCTGCCATCTTCTGCATACGTGACAGGCAACTGCAGGGTCATACATCATACTGATGCTGATGAAACTCTGAGAATACTCACTGACAGAGCCTCCCGTTATGATATTGATGTTGAAGTCATCAATTCAAACAGAGCCTACCCTGTTGTTGATCATAACAGCAGTGTTTTCCGTAAAGTTGAAACTGCGGTGAAGACATCTTTTCCCTCTGTCATAACATGTCCATATGCAATGACAGGAGGAACCGATGCCCATCACTTCAGCCGTATCTGTGACAATGTCATACGCTTTGCTCCGCTTGAAATCGACAACCAGCAGTATGAGTCAATTCATGCCGTGAATGAAAATATAAGCATATCGACGCTGAGACCGGGTGTTGATTTCTATAAGAAAATAATCATTGAGTTCTAGAAGGCTGTTCTTATGAAATTATGAAAAGTCCCAGTGTGGTGAAAACAGCAGGCACCGGGACTTTTCTGTATCCTGCCGTCTTCTTCAGTACGGGATTATTGACAATCATATATGCAGTGATACACAGTGATTCTGTCTTCAGCATGAAAACAACGGCTGCTGTCAGTATTTCCGGTTTGCTGTATGAAGAGAACAGAGGAATATATATTCCGGCATTGTCAGATCCGTCTGATACAGTGACAGATGCCATGTTTAGAAGTGTGATTTTCCCGTCTTTTGCTTCTTCCTCTTCATCATTTCTGCACATCCATGCCCTTATACCCAGAACAAGCGGGGCAAAGACGGGAATCCAGACATATGAGGAGAAAAAGGCAGCAGTCACTGCTGAAACAATCAGGCTGAAAACAAAAAAGTTCCGAGCCTGAATACTGGCCCCGGAACCACTTTAGCTCTGTCATATCAGGATGCAGAAGCAGAGAAAAACAGCATCACTATCCGTACTGGCAGAAGCCGGCAGCGATGAAACAATGCTGTCACTCATCAGATAAGATTGAAACCGAGCTCACGAGCCTCCTCTCTTGCCTCATTCTGCCATACGGATGCCTGAACTTCCCCGATATGTGCTTTCTTAAGGAGGAACATGCAAAGCCTGCTCTGCCCTATACCTCCTCCGATTGTCTGAGGAAACTCACCGGCAAGGAGGCGTTTATGCCAGTAAAGCCCGGCTCTTTCCTCACAACCCTTCTCTTTCAGCTGGAAGAGAAGAGAATCCCTGCTGACTCTGATTCCCATTGAAGAAAGCTCAAGGTTGGCACCTCTGACAGTATCCCAGACGATTATATCACCGTTAAGCCCCACATGACCATCACCTGTAGGAGTTGACCAGTCGTCGTAATCAGGAGCACGTCCTGAATGAGGCTTGCTGTCTGCAAGTTTTGCGCCTATGCCGATAAGGAACACAGCACCATACTTTCTTGCAAGTTCCCTCTCCCTCTGTGAAGATGAAAGATCAGGATACATTTCAAGTGCATCCTCCGCATGGATGAATGTGATTTCATCCGGAAGACAGGGTTCAAGAGCCGCATATGTCTCATGAATAAGAAATTCAGTTCTTTTCAGTGCGGAGTAAATCTCCCTTACAACTTTTTTAAGATACTCAAGATTTCTATCATCATCTCCGATTACCTGTTCCCAGTCCCACTGGTCGACATAAATCGAGTGGATTTCGTCGATATCATCATCAGGGCGGAGTGCGTTCATATCTGTATAAAGGCCATATCCCTTTGCAATCTTGTAATCGGCAAGCGCCATCCTCTTCCATTTTGCAAGTGACTGGACAATCTCCATTCTCGCATTGTTCATGTTGCCAACTTCAAATGTGACAGGACGCTCCACTCCGTTGAGATCATCGTTGATACCGCTGCCAGAAGGAACGAAAAGAGGACTCGTAACCCTTGACAGCCTCAGTGCTCCTGAAAGCTCTTTCTCGAAAATGTCCTTCACTATTTTTATGGCACGTTCCGTCTCTCTCTCACTGAGTATCGGCTTATATCCTAAAGGAAAAAATTTCATCTTCTTACCTCACGTATTGATTAAAAGCAACTAATATGTCTATACTCCGGAAAGATATCATGAAAAGAAAATTTAATATATAGGGGTTATTATGAAAGACACAGGCTTTTTTGCTGAATTCAAGAAATTCATCACCCGGGGCAACGTTCTCGACATGGCTGTCGGTGTTATCATCGGTGCTTCGTTCAACGCAATCGTCACAAGTCTCGTAAACGATATCATCAGTCCTGTAATCGGAATGGTCACAGGCGGCATTGACTTCTCTTCAATGGCAATCACACTTGTGGCAGCAACAGAGACAAGCGCGGCTGTGACAATCAACATCGGAACATTCATCAACACAATCATTCAGTTCCTGCTCACAGCTCTCACAATCTTCATTATCGTAAAATCATTCAATAAGATGAGCGAAGCGAGAAAGAAGAAGGAAGAAGCTGCGAAAGCTGCTGCTCCTGCAGCACCGCCCGCGAAGCCTGCTGACATCGTTCTTCTTGAAGAAATCAGAGATCTTCTCAAGAAATAAGAAAGTACAGATCAAGCAGAAAGCCTCCGCACGGAGGCTTTTTTCATATCTCTTCCAGAACATATGTAGAAGAGCCGTCAACAGGATTCATGAATGCTATCGATTTGAAAAGGAAATCCCCGTCCATGGTGTATTCAAGACAGCGCTTTCCTTTTTCATTGTAATGAAAACATATTGCCGAATCTGTATCTGCTGTCAGTCCGAAGGCCTTGCTGCTCACGGAAAAGGCAACAGAAGAAGGAGAGAAGCTCATTGAGACAAGCTTCCATTCCGACGGATTCAACACTGAGCTGTTTATAAGTTCCGCGCACTTTCTGTAACACTCGGCATATGGCGCATTCTCATCCCAGTCTATCCACTCTCCCCTTTCTTCGCCTTTATTGAAAATGGGGAAAAACCGGTATTCCGCTCCATCTCTCACAACATATATTTCCGGATACTGACCATAAAGCGGATCATCGGCAATCTTCACCTTCATTACAAGTGTTTTCATTCTTCCTCTGTTATCATCATCACTCGTGTTCACCCAACGGTATGTGCCCTCCCATGAAAGTGTCTTGTGAATCTGGATCGAGACATCCAGATTGCTGTTTTCACCATCCCTTGCAGCCCATGACACTTTATACTCCCTGTTACCTTCAAGGTTTGCAACGGTGAAGGAAAACTGGCTGCTGTCAAGCCGGACTATGAAGCTGTCATCGATGTAGATGTCATACCAGACAGCATCCTGGACAGCATCCCATTCAATATGGAGACTGTTTGCTTTGCTGCTGACCGACATATCCGCAAATACTGAAAAGGCAGCAGAAAGAAAAATCATGATTGCAATTGTTTTCTTCATATTATGATTTTACACTTCCCTGACAATATCGGCAAAATTTTTCAAGCCTTTTGCACAAAGTCGGAAACAAGTGCATGCAACTTATGTGTCTCATGAATTGACTTTCATGTTTTGATTTTACTTATTTCATTTCTGGCAAGAAATTGTAAAAAGAATGTTAAAAAAAACATCACCTCTTGACGAAAAAAACGAAAGTTAGTATTAATATGGCCGACAAAAGGGGAATTGAATTAGTGGAGGCGTTTTATGAAAGCGTCAGATGTTACTTTGATTCTCAATTCTGCAGGGGGCTACTTCAATAAAGCCGATGTCCCGTCCCTTTATGTGGAGATCCAGAGCCACAGGGCAGACCTTGAGAGGAAAATCTCAAGACAGATCACTTTCCACGATGCGCTTTTCTCATGGACGGAAAACATATTCACACCGATCATGAACGAAATACTTTCAAGCATGAAGCTGAAGCTCATTGCATCGCAGAAAAGTATCGGCAAGGTCTATTTTGAGATTTATGAGAAAGCAGAGGAAAAGGGTTTCCAAAATCTTGAGGGGATCATTGAGTCCTACATCGGTGAAAATGAAGTAAGCATACTTAAATTCCTGCTGTCTCTCATTCCGCAGAAAAAGAGCATGCCTGCAGAAGAAATCGCGATCTGAAAAACATGAGCCGCATCACTGCGGCTCTCTGTTCATTTTTTCCAGTATACTGTTTTTTCCAGTTTTTCCTCTGCTTCCTTTCCAAGCAGCCTCTCAACAAGAGTGAAGGCAAGCGGCCAGGCATAGGCAACTGATTTTGCTGTAATGATATTTCCGTCTTCGACAACTCCGTCAGAAAGGAATTCAACAGACGGGCTGTATTCTTCGCACCCGGGGAAACAGGTTGCCTTTCCGCTGCGGACAAGGCCGAGAGGGCCGAGTACGACAGAAGGAGCCGCACAGATAGCTGCAACAAGTCTGTCCTGTGCGTGCTTTATGATAAGCTCATTTGCTTCCCAGCACTGGGCAATATTCGTACTGCCCGGCATACCTCCGGGAATGAACACAAGATCGGATATGCCATGGTAGTTCTCCACGAGCTCATCACATGCTATTTCCACATCATGAGAAGAAACAACACTGAGTTTTCCGCCCACAGCCAGTTTCGTGACCTTTATTCCGGCTCTGACAAGCCCGTCATAAACGGTAAGGGCCTCAACTTCCTCAAAGCCGCATGCAAAGAGTATGACAGCATGTTTATTCATTCTTTTTTCCTCCTTTCTCTCAGAAGTGTGGCAGAAGCAGTCAGAATTCTCTCAGTCTCCTCCCATCCGATGCAAGAATCAGTGATTGACACACCGTATTTCAAATCAGCGCCTATAGGCTGATTACCTTCATTTATATTGCTTTCAAGCATGAAGCCCCTGATTGATTCATCTCCCCAGACAACCTGGTCTACAACACTTCTGAGTACTCTTTTCTGACGTCTGAAATCCTTCCGGCTGTTGCCATGAGAGCAATCAATGATGATCGCATCATTGAGCCCATTGTCAAGCATGAGCTTGCGGGCAGATTCAACCTCGTCTTCATAATAATTGGGACTCCTGTCGCCTCCTCTCATTATGAGATGGCACATGTCATTGCCGGTGGTGCGGAAAATAATGGACTGGCCATCCTTGCTGACACCTATGAAGGCGGCAGGACTGGAAGCACTCTTTATCGCATTGATCGCATGAGTATATTCGCCTGATGTTGAATTCTTGAAGCCGACAGGAACTGAAAGACCGCTTGCAAGATTGCGGTGTGTCTGGCTTTCAGTGGTTCTTGCTCCGATACTGGCCCATGAGATTATGTCATCAATGTACTGCGGGATAATCGGGTCAAGCACCTCGCAGCCGACCGGAAGACCGATGTGGGTTATGTCTATAAGAAGCTTGCGGGCCGTACGAAGTCCTTTGTTTATATCATAGGATCCATCCAGATCCGGATCCAGTATGAGACCTTTCCATCCCACTGTGGTGCGGGGTTTCTCAAAATAAGTCCTCATGATGATGAACATCTGATCACTGACAATGCTTCTCAGCTTACTGAGCCGGCGGGCATAATCAAGAGCCGCGTCAGTATCATGAATGGAACACGGCCCTACTATGGCAAGCAGTCTTCTGTCTCTGCCGCTGAGGATATCTCTCACACTCTGGCGGTACGAAAGAATCCTCTCTCCATCCTCCTGAGACAATGGAAACTGTGTGCATATCTCATTCGGGGTGAGGATCGGATCCATCGCCTTTATATGAATATCATAGCTTGGAATAATCTGTTT
This sequence comes from uncultured Spirochaetales bacterium, assembly GCA_949285145.1. Lineage (GTDB taxonomy): Bacteria > Spirochaetota > Spirochaetia > Sphaerochaetales > Sphaerochaetaceae > Bullifex. Next base: position 73,496 of record CASDXQ010000018.1, read on the forward strand.
CATGGAACAATTATAAAAACAAACCGCTTTTTCTCCTAGCCGTTTTCAGCTTTTCTTGTCCCCGCTTCCATCTTTTTTCTTGGGATACAGGAACCTCTTGATCTTCTGTGTGGCAGTCCGCTCGAACTCTTCCTCCTGCAGCTCCACGGAATCGATTCTGTTCTGTGCGGAAAGCTCCTTGTTCACTTCTCCCCTGAGCGATGCGACATATTTAACAGCTTCCTTCTTTGCATCCTCAATGCTTATCTTGAGGCTCTTCGCCATCAGCTCAATGTCTATCTTGATGAGGGCAAGAAGTCCTGTTCCCTGAGGAACGACAAGGGACTCCTGCACGAACTGCATGTTATTGATCACAGATTCAATTGACTCGGGATAAATGTTCTCACCTGCAGGCCCGAGGATCATGGTCTTGCAGCGGCCTTTGATGTACAGCCATCCTTTCCTGTCGATAAAGCCCAGATCACCTGTTCTGAAATAACCGTCTCCGGTAAAAGCCTCAGCATTCAGAGCATCATTATGGTAATAGCCCGGTGTGACGCTTGGTCCCTTTACCGCAATCTCTCCAACCCCCGTTGAGTCAATCTCAAGCAGTTTCATGTCGATATCGGGATGAACCTTTCCGCATGAGGTGAGTTTATGCTGTTTTCTCTTCGGACCGCATCCGGCAAGAAGCGGACTGGTCTCGGTAAGACCGTAACCGAGGGCATACGGGAAACGGGCACGATAGAGGAATTCCTCGACTTCCCTGTCAAGCGCAGAGCCGCCGATTCCGAAGAACACCAGCTTGCCGCCGAACGTGGAGTGAAGCTTATGCCCGATGAGGCGTGCAATCAGATTCCGTGTAAGAGGATTACGGTAGAACTTTGCAAGACTGCCTTCTCCCTTGATGACTGGAGCGACAGCGGCTTTGTAAACCTTTTCGATAAGGAGAGGAACCGTCTGTATGACGTGAGGCCTTATCTTCTTGAGAGCCGGCATGAGAACTGAGACCGCAGGCGGCTTACCCAGGAAATGAATCTCAAAACCGCAGTTCATGGAAAGCAGCTGTCCTATCGTGAATTCATATATATGGCTTATAGGCAGGATGGAAAGAACCCTCATTCCCGGTTTGCCGACAAAATACTCGAAACTGTCCCTGTCCGCATTCCTTATTATGTTCTTATGTGTAAGCACGACACCTTTTGATGAGCCGGTGGTGCCTGATGTGTAGATTATCGAAGCAATGTCATTTTCTTCCAGAGGAAGTGCATTGAGCTCCCTCAGACTGAACTTTGCATGAGTGATGTCCACACCCGGCAGAGAGAGGAAATTCTTATCATCTATCTGTCCCCTCACATCTTCAGGCAGATGGAAAAGATCCTCCAGGCGGAAAATCTCATAATTATTCTCCAGCACGAAATTCCTTACGGAGTTGAACTGTCTCTGCTGTGCACATATGCCGATGCAGCCAGAATCCTGCATGGCAACTATAGCCTCCTTTCCGCTGAAGCCGGGGAGTATCGGAACCGCAATTCCGCCGATTGAAGTGAGACCGAGATAAAACATCATCCACATAGGACTTGACTCACCGTAGATGCATATTCTGTCCCCCTTCTTTATCCCCATGTTCAGTAGATACTGGCTTATCGCATGAACTTTGAAACCAAGATACTGATATGAGAAACTTACCTCATCCTCCCCGCCGTATACTGTGTAGCAGAGAAGTTTGGAATAACGGGCGCATACAGCTTCCACGAAATCGCGGAATGTATATTTCTTCACCCCGTACATCACAAGACCGTCAGGTCTTTTTATCTTTCCACATTCCTTGAAGGAATATTCCCTTGCCTTATCTGTCTTCTTTTTTTTCGCATCACCCATAGAAACCTCCATATGTCCTGCCTCTTTCACATACAGTGAAGTTCTTTATCTCAAAACCGTCTGTGTAATTGTCCATAACGGCATCAACAGTATTGTTGTTGTCGGAAAGATGCACGAGGAAAACAGTTTTATCCCCGGCACCGATCTGAAAAAGGAAATTTCTTGCCTGTCTGTTTGACAGATGTCCCCTCTCTCCGCTTATCCTTCGCTTCAGAGGGAAAGGATATTTACCATTTTCGAGCATGTCTTCATCATAGTTGCTTTCAAGAAAAACCACTCTGCTCGCCCTTGCCATCTCAAGGCTTTCCGGGGAATATACCCCAGTATCAGTCATGAGGAAGAACCTCGATTCTCCGTTTTCGATGAAATACCCAGCAGATCCCGCACTGTCGTGAGTGGTTCTGAAAGGCACGGCATGGAAGGAGCCGGGGAAAAGCTCATCGCCGAAACTGAATAGAGAAAGCATGTCCTCTTTCAGCCCGAGTTTTGCGAAAATGCTTTCATCACTTTCAAAACACTGTCTGGATGCGTGGATGCGCACTCCTTTGGCACGGTAAAGACCGCCCAGGCCTTTGCTGTGATCGGGATGCATGTGGGTGACAAGCACGTCAGAAAGCGCATCAAACGGGATGCAAACCTGCTCAAGCCGCTTTTTCAGCCCGCTCAGGGTGAGTCCGGCATCAACCAGCAGACAGGATTTACCGTCATAGAAGGCATAGCTGTTGCCACAGCTTCCTGATGTGAGAACAGCATATTTCGTCATGAGTTCTCCTCCAGAAATTCTGCGTCAAAGCCAAGTGCGGCTTTTCCTTTGCTGCGCAGTATAGGAGTGATGAAAAGATCATTGTGCTCCTCAAGCTCCTGTGCTGCATCATAAACCATGTAAGCAAGCCTCTTTTTATAGTAGGCGCTGGAAGTGTCCACGCATTCCTCCGGCTTAAGATGACGGAATATATTTTCAAGCTCTCCTTTTGAGAGAGAACGCTCTTTCAGATCGACAAACTGATACTCCTTCCGCCTTTCCCTGAGAAAGCGGATGGCCTTTTTCGTATCATTCGAATTCATATAGCCTATTACCTGTATCAAAACAAGAACCTCTTTTTTTTTACACTCTAACTATTATAAAAGAAAATGACATTGTCAATTTTACTTTCTTGATTTTATTATGGTGATTTTTCACCATATTACTGCATCCGGCATGATTTCATGTAGCCAATCTTTGCCACAGGAGCCGCAGTGATTTCAGACAATGACCGGACAATTGACTATAAAGATGAAAACTCCTAAAGTAGCACTAAAATGTTTTCAAGGAGATTTCTTAATTATGAAAGACAGAATCAGGGAAATCCTGTCTTCGGTTCCGTGTGAAGAAACCATAAAGGCCGAAGGATGGGTAAGAACGAAGAGAGAGAGCAAAAATGTATGCTTTCTTGAAGTCAATGACGGCTCTGCTGTGAAGGGGCTTCAGGTTGTTATCGACAAAGCTTCTTTCAATAATGATGATCTCCTTTCACAGGTAACCACAGGAACTGCTGTTGAGTGCAGCGGAAAACTTGTCAAAAGCCAGGGCGGAAGCCAGGCTGTCGAGCTTGCTCTTGAAAATCTGAAAATCGTGGGAACATGTCCTTCCGACTACCCTCTTCAGAAGAAAAGACACACAATAGAATTCCTCAGGGAGATTGCGTATCTCCGTCCGAGGACAAACCTCATCGGTGCGGTCATGAGAGTAAGAAGCTGTCTCAGCTATGCGATCCACACATTCTTCCAGGAAAACGGTTTCTATTACGTCAACACCCCGCTGATCACAACAAGCGACTGCGAAGGCGCCGGCGAGACTTTTCAGGTCACAACGCTTGATCTTGACAATGTACCGAAGACCAAAGACGGCAACGTTGATTACGATAAGGACTTCTTCTCCAAGAAAGCATCCCTCACAGTATCCGGACAGCTTGAAGGCGAGACTTATGCACTTGCACTTAAGAATATTTACACATTCGGACCTACATTCAGGGCCGAGAACAGCAATACGACACGCCATCTGGCAGAATTCTGGATGGTGGAACCGGAAATGGCTTTCTGCGATCTTGAGGGAGATGAGGAAACCGCTGAAGCATTTCTCAAATACATTTTCTCGTATGTGCTTGAAAAATGTCCTGAAGAAATGGAATTCTTCGACAACTTCGTCCTCAAGGGAAACATTGCAACTCTCACACATGTCATTGACTCTCCTTTTGCCCGCATGACATATACTGATGCGATAAAGGAACTTGAGAAAGTGAACGACCAGTTCGACTTCCCTGTGCACTGGGGTTCAGACATTCAGACCGAACATGAGAAATACCTTACGGAAGTCGTATGCAAGTCACCGGTTATCGTGACGGACTATCCAAAGGAAATCAAAGCCTTCTACATGAAGATGAACGAAGACGGGAAGACGGTGCGCGGCATGGATGTGCTAGTGCCTCGTCTCGGGGAGATCATCGGAGGATCAGAAAGAGAGGCCGATTACGACAAGCTTCTCGGCCGCATAAACGAACTCGGGCTCAACCCGAAGGATTACTGGTGGTATCTTGAGACCAGACGCTTCGGTTCCGTTCCCCATTCCGGCTTCGGACTGGGCTTTGAAAGAGCCATCCAGTATGTCACAGGCGTTGCGAACATAAGGGATGTGATTCCTTATCCGCGCTATGTGAGAAGCGCGGACTTCTAAACGGAAAGATGTAAAAGCGCCCAATGGCGCAGCTGTCCGGCAGACTTGAGATTGAGTCTGCCGAGTATTTTCTTAAGCATCTTGTAATATCCGCTGCGTGACAAGCCGAGTTCCATGCACGTCTTCTTCACAACATCATCATTGAGAACATGTGTGATGAATGCTGTTTCTTTCGCACTGAGAAAGCAGCCTTCGGGTCTTGAGACAATTTCATGATTATTCCTCTCAGGTGGCATGAAAATAAGGTAGACGCAGAATATCTCGCTCAGTCTGTTCACGAAACTTTCCACACACTCAATATCCTTCTCACGTCTTATCCGGAGAGCAACAGTTCTTTTAAGGCTGTCCGAACAGCTTTCCAGCATCACGCATCTGTAACCGGCACTCTCAATCATTTCCCTGGCTTTGCTGTTTGAAAAAACATAGAATTTGGTCATACACTTCTCTTATACAAAAAAACTGCATGATCCGGCTAACTGTCCAGCAAGTATGAAGAGACCACGATGTCAAAAGCATTGGCGAATTTCTCGATTGTCTTCGCGTCAAAGCGTTTTGTCCTGTCATCGAACACCTGCATTTCCCTGAGCATTCCGTTGACATCCCTTTCACTCAGTCTTGTCCTTATGTTTTCCTTTGTATAGCTGTTTCCCCTGTCATCAATCGCAGCGGCACCTTTTTCTATTGCGCGCGCAAGAAGCGGGATGTCATGACTGATCACCAGGGAATTCTCATCAGCAAGAGAGACAATATAGTCATCAGCAGAATCCTTTCCCTGAGGAACGATAACCATCTTTATGCTGCTTCTGACTTTCCTGATCTCGGTTTTATCGAGTACCTGACGCAGCGGCGTCCTCAGATGAGCGGTATGATTCTTCACGGCTTCTTCAACATCCTTCAAGCGACGGTCAGATGCGAAGACAGTCTCAATATTGCCCCTCACTGCCCTGCGCAGTATGATCGCCCTCATGGCCGGCAGCATGGAATCAGCATCAACAAGTATTGTCAGGCTCATGACATCAGCATATTATATTCTAGCAATTCTTTCCATTAATCTGTATGATTTCACTCAGTACAAGAACAAGGAGTCGAAAAATGACAATTTCACCTTTACAGAAAGCACGCTACGGCTACCGGCCGAAGCTGCCTAAGATTCTCCAGAATGACATCAGTCATGTCGCGATTGAATACGGCAAAGCCACACAGTCCGTTTCCGATCAGGACAAGATCAGGGAAATGTTTCCCAATACATATGGAATGAAGGAAATTTCCTTCCTCGCTGCTCCAAGCAAAGCCGAAAACAGAAAGCATGTCGTAGGTGTCATTCTTTCAGGCGGACAGGCTCCTGGCGGACATAATGTCATCACAGGCCTTTACGATGCACTCAAGAAAGCAGGTAAAGACAATGTGCTTCTCGGATTCAAAGGAGGTCCCAGCGGACTTCTGGAAGATGAATACATTGAATTCACGGATGAATTCATCGATGAATACAGAAACACAGGAGGATTCGACATCATCGGATCAGGAAGGACAAAGCTTGAGACTGTTGACCAGTTCAAGATTGCAGGCGAAGTTGCAAGGAAACACAATCTCAACGCAATCGTGATCATCGGCGGCGATGATTCAAATACAAATGCTGCAGTTCTTGCAGAATACTTTGCATCCCAGAATGCAGGAATCCAGGTGATCGGCTGCCCGAAGACCATCGACGGAGATCTGAAGAATGATGTCATTGAAACATCATTCGGTTTTGACACAGCCTGCAAGACATACAGCGAACTTATCGGAAATATTGAAAGGGATGCCGCATCTGCAAGAAAGTACTGGCATTTCATCAAGGTCATGGGTCGTTCTGCCAGCCATATCGCGCTTGAATGCGCACTTGAATGCCAGCCAAACATCTGTCTGATCGGTGAGGAAGTAGAGGCAAAGAAGCAGAGCATGATGGACATCGTGAACTACATTGCCGATGTCGTGGCGATGCGCGCAGATGAAGGCTGCAACTTCGGTGTCGCGATCATTCCGGAAGGACTTATCGAATTCATTCCAGAAGTCAAGGTGCTTATCAGCGAGCTCAACGATCTGCTTGCACAGAATGAAAAAGAATATTCCACCATCACATCTTTCGAGGCACAGACAGCTTTCATATCGGCAAAACTCAGTGAAAACAGCAGAAAGGTCTTCGCATCTCTTCCTTCCGACATCCAGAAGCAGCTTCTCATGGACAGGGATCCGCATGGAAACGTACAGGTCAGCAGGATAGAGACAGAAAAGCTTCTCATCACAATGGTTTCAGAAGAACTTGCAAGGAGAAAGAAAGAAGGAAAATACAGCGGGAAGTTCAATGCCCTCAACCACTTCTTCGGTTATGAAGGACGCTGTGCATTCCCGTCCAACTTCGATGCCGACTACTGCTATTCACTCGGCTATAACGCATTCCTGCTCATTGCAAACGGCCTGACCGGCTATATGTCTGTCGTCACCGGCCTCAGTGAAGGTCCTGCAAACTGGAAAGCCGGAGGAATCCCGATAACAAAGATGATGAACATCGAACGCCGTCACGGTGAATACAAGCCTGTTATAAGGAAGGCTCTTGTTGAACTCGCAGGAAAGCCATTCAGGTACTTTGAGGAGCACAGAAAGACATGGGAAAAGGAAACATGCTTCACATTCCCGGGTGCAATCCAGTATTACGGACCTGAGGAAGTATGCGACATAACCACAAAGACACTTGTCCTTGAGCAGTCAAAGTAAAATACGGACATTGATGAAAAATAAAAGCCGGGTGTGAGGAGAATCTCATTCCCGGCTTTGCTTTCACCAGTTGATTTCCAGTGTTTTCAAATTGTAGCGCCGCTCTTCCTTCTTATCAGCCTGCCTGTAATAAACAGCGGTGAATCCTGTCACGGCAATAAGAGTAGAAGCTGTGCGCTGTGCAAGAGAAGCTGCAATTGAAGAAGTCTCATCCTTATGAGACTGGAAACGCACTTTGACAAGCTCATGATGCGTCAGCGCTTCCCCCAAAGCTAAGACAACCTCATCACTCTCCCCATCCTTTCCGATCATTACAACAGGCTTCATCGTCTGTGCCGAGGATCTCAGAAAGGCTCTCTGCTGACTTGTTAATTCCATAATCATTCCTTATTCAATGAAAAAGCCTACCCCTGACAGGATAGGCTTTGCAATATACTTGCGCCTCATCAGGCCTTGTTGAGCTCATTTTTATAAGCTTTCTCAACCTCAAATCTCTTTACCTTCTTCGTTGAAGTCATGGCAAGAGGCTCCTTTGCAATAATGACCTTGGTTATCTTCTTATAGCTCTGAAGCTCCTTGTTGACTAGACTGACAATCGAATTTATATGTTTCTCGATATCATCGGGATGAGCCTTGAGTGCATCAGCAGAAGGATAGATAACGGCTGCAATGCCTTCGCTCTTGTCCTTTGCATCAATCACATAACCGCAGACACAGATCTGATCGACATCATAATGGAGCTGGAAATGATCCTCAATCTCTTCAGGGAAAACATTCTTGCCTCCTTCTGTGACGATGACGTTCTTTGCTCTTCCCGTGAGATAGAGATAACCGTCTCTCTGATGTCCTACATCACCGGTGTTGAGCCATCCGTCCTCACTGAGAACCTCGCGTGTCGCTTCCTCATTGTTGTAATAGCCCTTCATGACGACACTGCCCCTGATATATATTACACCGTTTCCTTCGCTGTCCGGATCCACAATCTTCACTTCAAGACCCGGAATTACATGACCAACAGAATCCTCATCATACGCCTCAACAGGATTCAGGTGAGTAATCGGGCTTGTCTCCGTAAGACCATAGCCCTGAACGAAGTCAATTCCGAGCTCGTTGAACATCTTGAAGGTTGAAGGAGGAAGAGGTCCTCCTCCGCAGATGCATATTCTGGCATTCTCAAGTGAAAGCTGCCTGAGCAGGAAAGAGAACCACTTCTTTCCTACCTTTATATGAAGCCTCTTCTTGAGGAAACCGGAAACACCCATCATCCCCCTGATGAGTCCATAAACAACAATGCCCTTCTTCCTTACTCCGTTCATGAGTGCGGAAAGCAACTTGTTGAAAAGCAGAGGAACCGCAAGGAACATTGTGACCTTGCCCATCTTGAGTTCCTTCAGCACCTGAGGCACTATAAGTCTCTTTCCGAATACGCAGGAAGCTCCGCATGAGATTGTCTCAAAGAATACAGCCAGCATTGTGTATGCGTGGTGCAGAGGGAGGATAGCATAGAATACATCTTCCGGATAAAGCTTCATGAGAAGCTGTGCCTGATAGCAGTCGGAAACAAGATTCTTATGGGTAAGCTGAACACCCTTCGGAGTGCCGGTTGTTCCTGATGTGAAAAGAATTGCCGCAATATCGTCCTCAACTGCTTTCTGAGGCGTGAATACACCTTCAGCCTTCAGATCAAAAAGATAGGGATAGTTTTTACTGTTATCCTCAAGAGAGTACTTTTCAACAAGATTGACTTTTCCGGTTTTTGTTCCGACATTGTCCACCCTGTCACTGTCAATGAAAATCCTGCTGACCCCGCCGAAGGCCATCAGTGTCTCCATATCTGCATCGTTATATGTGATATCCAGAGGAACGACAATCGCACCGGCATAAAGCACGGCGAGATATGCGATCGCCCATTCCGGACTGTTCTTTCCAGATACTGCAATCTTGTCACCCTTCTTCACTCCTGTAGAAAGGAGATAATTGCTGATCTGACAAACTTTCTCCCTTACTTCATTATATGTGAGGAAGAGCTCTTTCGGATGAAAGGCCTTGAAGCAGGGACGTTCACCGAATCTTTTGCAGGAGATCTCAAACATCTCCACAACTGTTGGCCAGGTGCCGCTGAAATCCTTTCCCCTGTACTGATCAAGGAAAGCAAACGCATCTGGGTTTGGTATTTTAAATGCCATATATTCTTTCTCCAGACTTTTTACCTTATTCTATGCATATAATTATAATTGTTCAATATTTTTCCTAACACATTTTCGCATTGCGTAATACTGTAAAAAACACCTGCACGTCTATTCAGTAAAAGCAAACTTGATTGCAAACTGTTCTTTGGCTAAACTTCATGCCATGAGTTTTTCTTCATTTGCAGAAGTGACATCGTATCTTGATTCATTTTCATATATTCAGACAGCTTCTGCCGGTCTGCTGAGGGAAGCCCGTCTTGAAAGAATGAGTCTTCTGCTTGATGCTCTGGATCATCCGGAAGATTCATTCAGATCAATTCACGTGGCAGGCAGCAAAGGAAAAGGCTCGACATGCTGCTATCTCTCCGCCCTGCTCACGGCAGCCGGGCACAGGACAGGGCTGTACCTTTCCCCCCATCTTTCCGATTACAGGGAACGTTTCTCACTCAACGGCACTTTCTTTGATGATGATCTGATCCTGGACACTGCGCAGAAACTGGAGAGGACTGTCTCTTCTTTTTCACTGCCGGAGGAATACGGGCAGAAAAAGCCATCCACTTTTGAACTGTATACAGCATATGCCTACATGCTTTTCAAAGCAGCCGGATGCGAATATGCGGTCATTGAAACAGGACTCGGGGGACGACTGGATGCAACGAACACACTTAACCCGGTTGCCTCGGTAATTACGCCGATCGAGCTTGAGCATACCAATGTACTGGGCAGCACAATTGAGAAGATAGCAACTGAAAAAAGCAAGATCATAAAAAAGAACAGGCCGGTTTTCCTCTCAATGCTCAAGATGGATGCAATGGAAGTGATGAAAAAGGAAGCAGAAAGACAGAATGCACATCTATACTCCCTTTCAGACGAGCTGATGTCGCTTCAGACCGATACGATGGAATGCGGTGAAGTCTGCACCTTCTCCTTCAGGGACGGCTATCATGCCTCTCTTGTTCTTTCCATGCGCGGTGAGGTGCAGGCGGAAAATGCGGCGCTTGCTCTTCTTACTGCCCGCAGACTCGGTTTCTACATACAGGGGAAAAGCGAAAAAGCCGTGGAGACGGCATCCCTTCCCGGACGTTTCGAAATGCACCGCTATAAAGGAAAGCCGGTCGTGATGGATGTATGTCACACAAAAGTATCTGCAGGGCATACCGTCTCCTCATTCAAAGCCCTCTATCATGACAAAAACACGGCATGCATATTCGCTGCTGTTGATGGAAAGGATATTGACGGAATGCTTTCCATCATCCTCTCTTCATTCACGAAAGTTGTGATATCAAAACCAGATTCGTACAAAAAAAGCAACAGCAGGAAAATATATGAAAGAGCACTTGCAATGAAAAGTGATGACAATATCGTAGTGTATGAAGAAGAGAGCCGCAGTGCGCTTGATGAAGCTGTCAGTGACAGCTCTGCCGTGCTCATAGCAGGCTCCTTCTACCTTGCCAGCCGTTTCGGAGGTATTCTCAATGTTGAACAGCAATGAGATAAGACTGCTGTTGAGTGAACTGAATCTTGAAGGAAGCTTCATCCAGAAAGTCAATGAACATGATTATCACAGTTTCACCTTCTCAATGTTCTCAAAAGAGGAAAAAGCCTTTCTCCTTTATTTTGAGATAGGAACGAAGACTCAGCATTTCTGCAAAACAGGAATTATGAGAAAGAAAAGCGCCAAGACACAACGATTCACACAGTATATGAGGGCAAACATCACCGGCAGCAGGATAACGGAAGTAAGGCAGATTGAAGGCGAACGCGTCTTCTATTTCACGCTTGTGAAGGCCGGCGAAGTCAGGAGAATCTACTTCCGTTTCTTCTCCGGCCCGGGCAGCAATGTGATCATCACGGACGGTGATGACATAATTCTTGAAGTCCTCATGAGACGGCCCAGACGTGGTGAGGAGCGCGGCTGGGCTTACAATGTGGAAGAAGCCAAAGCATGGGACATGGACCGCTTTCCCGTACGTCAGTGGGAAGGAGAAAGCTTCAATTCCTGGATTGACCATTATTACAGCAACGCTGTCAGGGAAGAAAAGACGGATGCGGCCTATCATCAGCTTGAAGAACAGACGAGAAAGGAAATAAGCGCGCTCGAAAGTCAGCTGAGAGATGTGAGGGAAAGAGTCAGAAGATCTTCTTCATATGAATCCTACAAGGAAAGTGCTGATCTGCTCTCATCATTCTCCCATATGGTCAGCAAAGGAGAAAGCAGCGTTCTTCTTACGGACTTCAGCGGCTCTCAGGTCAGGATATCCCTCGATCCGTCATTGAGCGTGAGCGAAAACATAAACGCCTTTTACCAGAAATATAAAAGAGAAGAAAGAATTTATGTCAGCGCAGCGGAGGAAGAGAAGAATCTGGAATCCAGACTGGAAGAGAAAAGGAAATTCCATGAGGAGCTGACAAGCCGGCAGGAACACGATCTCAGAGAACTGACGAAAAGCCTCAGGGGCAGCCAGACATCAGTAAAGAAAACTCCCCTTGAAGCCGGTCTGCGCTTTGAGAGTTCCGGCTTTGAGATTCTTGTCGGCCGCAATGCAAAGGAAAACGACACCCTGCTGCGCAGGAATGCACGAAGCGGCGACACATGGCTTCATACGAGAGACTATGCCGGAGGCTATGTGATCATCAGGGGCAAAAAGGACAAGTCAATACCGCTTGACGTCCTGCTTGATGCCGGATGCCTTGCAATTCATTATTCAAAGGCAAAGACGCAGGGCAAGGCAGATCTTTATTATACGAAAGTAAAGTATCTGCGCCGTGTGAAAGACGGTAAACTCGGGCTTGTCGTTCCGACAAATGAGAAAAATCTTCATGTTATACTAGACGAAGAAAGAATCAAAAGACTACTTTTAAGCAAGGAGGAGAAGAATTGAAACCATCATACTTCATGGATCTGTACTACCCGTCTGACAGGAATGAGCTTCTCGGTTACTGCAAATGCGAGCAGAAGGAAGGACACACCCCTTCTCTCATCCTGCTTCCCCATTCAAGTCTTGAGTTCATTCACAGCATGTATCAGGATGCATTCTCGCTGATCCATAATCCCCGGCGCATCGTGATAATTGCCCCTGTCCACAATGAGGTTTTCGAATCCGATGCGGGGCAATGCCTCTTCACGCTCTCATCCGGCGACGTTCTCACTCCCCTGGGAGGTGTGCACATCGAGCAGATACCTGGCGTGAAGATCAATGACGAGTATGCAGAAAGAGAATATGCAATTGAGATCTTCTATCCATATGTCGCATGCAATTCGCCGCAGAGCATTATCATGCCGCTGTTCACTTGTCTGGAAAGCAAGGATGATATCCTCACCCTTTCAAGACTGATGGTGAAGCTCAAAAAGGAAGAAAACGACACGCTTTTCATAGTATCAGGGAATTTCACAGCCCTTGGAACCAGCGAAGAGATAAACAGCATGGCGAAAACGCTGAAAGAACTGCTTGAAAACAATGCGCCGCTTCTGGAAGCTGGCAGCAAGAAGAAAATATCAGGATGCGCATACAAGATCATGGAAGCAGCACGTACCGCATTCCCCGGCAGGTTCACGCTCAATGCTGCACGCTGCGGCAATTACATAGGAGAGAATATAAGCACAGCCGGAGACGGAAGAATCTGGCAGGTTTACGGAGTCAAGGAATGAAAGCCGGAAATATAGTAAATAAAATCATTGAGGGAGAAGAGAAAACCTGCATACTGCTTGGAGGAGAAGATCTCCAGCCTCCCAAGCATATGATGCAGGGAGAAAAGCAGAAGGGAATCCTGTCACTGGATGGGACTGAGACAGACTGGACCTGGATCGGATTGTGTACAATCGATGGAAACCGGTATGTTTATTTCGATAAAATAAATATCGAACCCTTTGACAGCATTGCATACAAGCACCGGGATAAGGCGCTTTCAATTCTTCTCACAATCGCCCGCATTCTGATTATGAAGGGAGAGAAATTCGCATCGACAATTGTGAATATAATTCCGACATACCGCTTTTTCATAGTAGATGGCGGCAACGGCGTTCTCATCCTGCCTCCTGATCTCGGAGACCTCATTTCCATATACCTGAGCGATGAAGACCGCTACCGCACTCATGGATGCTACATCAAGAACAATACCGAAGCCGGGTTTTCCCTTATAAGGCAGTTCGGCCAGTTCATGTATTTCGCACTTACCGGAATAAAACCGTATGAGGACATGAATATAAGGCAGTCAGGCTGTCATGATATACCTCTGGAGATTTATAAGGAGAACTTGTTTCCTTCCCTGAGCGATGAAACCGTCGGATTCGTCAATTTCACGATGCATGCGAAAGAAAGGGATCAGAGAGATATCATGGGAAACAGAGGAGCATGCGACAACCTCAGGTGGTTCATTAAAAAGGCATCTTCCCTTGAATGGAATGTTCCGGAAGCAGATGAGGCAGAACTGAAGACGAAAAGCAGGGAGGCAGCTTCTTCAGAAAAGGCGAAAGCCCTGATGGATAAAATCGGAAAGGAAGCAAGAAGAAAAACCTTCTGGAGACAGAAAGGAAGCATAATAATCACAGCCCTGATTGCATTCTTTGTCGCTGCTGCCGTATTGGCCAGCTATATCTCGAACCTGCTTGAACCGCCTTATACAAAAGACATGAATCAGATTGAGATGATCAATGCCTTCTATGAAGCACAGAACAATCTGAATGTCGACAATCTGTCTGATGCGCTTGACGGATGTACAGCCCCGCAGGAAAGCGAAGTCATCAATCTGTACGTGACAAGACAGACGAGAAGCGCATACGAGGGCGTTTCACCGTTCATTCCTGTTGATGACTGGATCAAAGCCGGCCGGCCAGAAATAAGCAATACCTCAAGCATCTACGGTGTTACGGATCTTGAAATCACACAGACCGGAGAGAACTCATATCATGTGGAAGGAACATATTACACACCGTATCCGTACAATGAGGAAGATCAGGCTGATATCAGCACGGCAGAAGGCAAATCACTGGTTTATGTCTATTCAATGAGCCAGGACTTCACGTTCGCCTGGAACAAGCGTGGCTGGTGGAATATCACGGATGTATCTGCCATAAATGTGAAATTCACAGGTACTCTGTTAATTGATACTTTCAATCCCAGAGAGGTAGCACTCAACAACGCTGCGGATTGAAGCCAGATCATCAGGATGGATGTCAACGGCATCTGAAAACGATCTGAAGAATGTCATCTGTCTCTTGGCGTAATGCCTGGAATTGCGGCAGATGGCATTTTTTATATCCGCCATGCTGCAGCAGCCGTTGTCAAAAGCCGAAAAGAATTCAGCATACCCTATTCCGGCAAGGCCGGGCCAGGAACGTCTTGCCCCCATGCGTCTGAGTTTTCTTATCTCATCAGCAAGACCGAGGGAAAACATCTCATCAACTCTACGGTCTATTCGTCTGTAAAGTTCCTCCCGATCTCTGGCAATATTCAGAATAAGAGGTTTCATACCCTTCCTTGGTTTATCCGGAAGAGCAAAACTTGACAGCGGCCTGCCGCTCTGATACCACACTTCAAGAGCACGTGTTATACGGTATGTATCATTGATGTTTATTCTTGCCGCACTGACAGGATCAACCTGCCGGAGTTTCTCGTAAAGAGCTTTGGATCCATCCCTTTTAAGTTCTGCATCAACACGTACTCTGACACTTTCATCTGCAACAGGAGCAGATGAAAGCCCGTAAAGGAAATGCCTGAAATAAAATGCAGTGCCGCCGGTTACAAGCGGGATATCGCCGTCGGCATAAATTGAATCAACAGCCTCATCGGCTTTTTCTATGAACTGTCCGACAGTGAACTGCTGCCACGGCTCCAGGATATCTACAAGATGATGAGGGATTTTTTCCATAAGCTCTTCAGACGGCTTTGCAGACCCTATATCAAGGTGCCTGTACACCTGAACAGAGTCTGCATTTACAATCTGATAGCCGGATGTGAACAATGCTTCCACCAGCGAAGTCTTTCCGCTGGCCGTCGGCCCGAATAGGAAAACTATCGGCTTATTTTTCCTCGTCACCTGCTGTGTACTTGATTTCATCATTCAAGACTTGTGAGAGGACATGAGTGGTGACCTTTTCGCCGTTCTTCTCAATCTCATCCTTGAGGTTTGTACCCTGAATGACATTTGCTTCCTTGATGGCGACACAGGTCATTTCATAAATATTGCCTTCTTTATCAATCAGCTTGTCTAATAAGATGCTCAACTTGCTTCTCCTCGCTTAACTTGAAAATAATACAGAACATGAGAAAGTTTTTCAACTCCGTTTTTCCACTTCACCCATAATAATGGAAACAATTTCCTCCGGAGACTTGTCGTCAGTTGCAATTACGAGATCTGCCCTGGATGTATCATTGTTGTCGATGCCATAGATTCTTCTGTATCTGGCAGAATCCCTCTCATCGCGCCTGACAGTCTGTTCAAGGCGATCCTCATAACTTCCTCCTTCCCTGTTGAAAATCCTGCGGGCTCTGGTGCCTGCATCTGCAGTCAGATACACTTTGAGATCGGCAGCATCAAGCATCCAGATAGCAAGACGGGAACCGAGCACACAGTTTTCCTCTGCCATTGCCATCTCAACCTGCCGGCTGTCAAGCTGTCTGTCAATATTGTCATCATTCTCTGCCATCTGGCAGAAAGTCCAGAAATCGACGCCATTCTCCTCTGCCAGCTGGCGGAAGGTGAAATTAATAAGTTTGTAGCCGAGTTTTGAGGCAAGCAGCGTACACACTGTAGTATTGCCGCAGCCAGACTTTGAACTGATCGCAATTCTCATTCTATGTTCCTTATCTGTTCTCTTATGTTTTCAAGATCATCCTTCATCTGAACGGTCTCCAGAGTTATTTCCACACTCTGGCTCTTGCTTGCGGTAGTATTCACTTCCCTGTTCATCTCCTGACAGAGGAAGTCCAGCTTCTTTCCAACAGGATCCGAAGACTCAAGCAGCTTGAAATACTCCTTTATGTGGGTTTTGAGCCTGTTCTGCTCCTCATTGATGGAATACTTCACAAGCAGGGCACCGATTTCCTGAAGCAGCTTTGTCTCATCATAGCGTGATGAAAGATCAAGCTCCTCATATTTCTCGATGAGAAGCTTCCTGAAATAGTCTTCATATTCAAGGACACTGCGTCCGATCCTCTCATTGGCATCCTCAAAAGAACGCCCAAGACGGTACAGATCCTTCTTTGTTTCCTCTCCTTCCCTGCTGCGACTGAGTGAGAAATCATGAAGAGAACCTTCAAGAGCCTCGTCAAGCGCATCTTTGTACACTTCAGCATTCTTCTGACAGGAAGTGGAGAAAAGATCTTCTATTCTCAGCAGGGCGGAAGCATCAACATTGAAATGCAGGGAAGAAATCTCCTCAGCCCTGCGGAATGCCGCAAGGTACTGCCCCAAAAGAGCTTCGTCAAGGTGAACCTCAGCTTCACTTTCGAAAACCTTGAGCTTGACGGAAAGTTCAATCTTTCCCCTTCTGGCAACCTTCTTCACCTTTGAGGTTATATAGCCTTCATATGAACTGAGACTGCTGTTTATATAGCTTGCAATCTCAAGATACCTGTTGTTGTATCCTTTTATCTCAATCTCAATCTGATAATCATCACGGCTCACACTTCTGTAGCCGTAACCGGTCATGCTATTCAATTCACTTCTCCTGTTTCATCTACCCTACTATATTTCACGATAATCTTCCAGCAGATGCTATCCTGTCAATCAGACCACGGTTGTCTCCGGCACCCAGTGTCACAAGGATATCGCCGGGGATGAGAAACGAAGCGGTTCTCATTACCGCATCATCATCGCTGTCACAGTATGCAACGCTGCTGAGGCGGCCGTAGAAGCTTCTGAAAACCTTTTTCTCAAGTGCCTTGTAAAGCTGCAATGAAACTTCATTACCTCCGTCAGAGCGTGCGGATGAGTAAACATTCTGTATGAAAAGCGCGTCAAATGCCGAGAGCACCGTCACAAAGTCCTTCATGAGGGCTCTGGTACGGCTTGCAGTATGCGGCATGAAAAGCGCGATGATCCGTCTTCCAGGGTATTTTCGCCTCAGGTTGTCAAGGCAGACCTTGATCTCATGAGGATGGTGGGCATAGTCATCAATATAAGTAACTCCGCCTTCAGTTTTCACAACCTCTCCCCTTGCGGCAAGTCCCGGGAAAGAACCGATAAACGAAAGCATACAGGGAAGAAGCGCTGCAACAGATGAAGCGGAAACACTACTGTTCTCAGTACAAAGCATCAGAGCCGCAAGCGATACAGCGGCTGCTATGTAATCATATACGATGGCAACGTTTTTTTCATGGCAGATAAAACTTCCTTCAACACCTGTAACAGTCCAGTTGTCCTGTGCATTCTTCGACAGGGAAAAGGGGCCTCTGTCACCATAGCCGATGAAAACCAGATCCGGCCTTTCACTCTGCCAGTCCTTCACGTATCTGGATATATCGGTATTGTATACGACAACGGCTCCTTTTTTCAGAGAAGTCACCCTGTTCCTGAAGCTCTTCTTCACGGCATCAAGATTTTCGAAATAATCAGGATGGTCGAACTCAACCGATGTCACGGTAAGAACAGCAGGGTCGTATAGCATGAAATGATCCTGATACTCGCAGGCTTCGATGATAATGCCTTCATCACCGTCATGAAAGACCTTTTCATTTCCCAAAAGGAACGAACCGTATACTGAACCGTAAGGCAAAGTGAGTGAAGAAGCCAGAAAACTGGCAGCTGCACAGGTCGTGCTCTTACCGTGAGTGCCGCATACGGCAAGAGACGGCATTGCAAAAGATAGAGCCGCAAGCATCTGAGGGTAAGAGAATATCTTCACACCCCTTTTTCTTCCTTCTTCCATGGCAGTGACTGCACGATTCTCATAACTTGTGGAATAAACGATAACATCCGTACCGGAAGGAAGTGGCGCATCAAGCGGATGAACTGTGATGCCTTTCAGTATTACAGAAGTGAAGAAGTCCTCGCTGACATCGCAGCCTTCCACTTCATTTCCTCCTTTTACCAGATAGGAAGCAAGATGAGAAAGGCCTGTGCCTTTGATACCGACAAGAAAATATCTCATATGTGAAAAGTATAAAAAAATCGAGGCTGGACAACAACCTCGACATGAAAGACCAGACAGATCTTATTTTTTGAGCTTGGCATTGCACTGCTTGCATACATTGAGCTTTGCACCGTCCATCTCTACTTCGTAAAGGCACTTGATTGCCTCTCTCTTGCAGACCGGACATGTTGCTCTGCCCTGGTTAGCCAGTTCTCTGATGCCAGTACCTCTATGTGCTTTTGACATTTTTGACTCCTATAGGTTTGAATTTGCGCAACGTCTATTTAGCCATTTATCACGGCAAATGTCAATTACCCGGACTTACTTTGTCTCCTGAGTGTCTCCAGACCCCTTTTCATTACCGTCTTCCGGCTCTCTCGCACTGCTTTCTTCCTTCACAGGATGAACAGGCTCAGCCCTGTATTCATGCACAGGCTCTGCATCTGCTCTTTCCCTTATGCTTTCACCGATCTTCTTATCTTTCCTTTCCTTCGGATTCTTTATTGCAAGATAGGCGAAAAGGAAAACTCCTGCGATACCCAGAATGAATATCATCTGGCCGAATGTCGTAAGCAGCTTGGACTCCAGGCTGTAGTTGATAAATGCCGACTCAAAATAAACAGTCCTTCCGAAACGGTATTCAAATGTATCATACGCACTTGAAATGCCGAAGCCCACAAGCACGAATCCTGCCACGATCAGCAGGAGTGAAACAATCAGCGTGATCAAAGTACTTTTCTTCATTTCCATTTTCCTCCCGACATGAAACAATGTACTTCAATTCCGTTTTTTTTCAATAGCATTGAAGATATCTTCACACAATCTCCTTTTACAGTTTTATGCATTCAAAGCAGACTGCATGAATTATGCCTTCCCCTTCAACCTCGCTGATATTCTTTATTCTGAAGCCTATCGTGATCAGGGTGTTAAGCACATCCTGCATCGTATAATACTTTGTAAAAAGTTTCTCAGTACGGCTGAACCAGAGCGGCATCTCCTTTCCCTCGTCAAGATCGACCTTCAGGCTGTCCTGAAAGGAAAATGTGAAGAGCCCACCTTTCGCAAGCGAGTCATAAACATCAAACAGAAAGCTTACAAGTCTGTCTTTCGGGATATGATTTATATACATCGGAGCGAAAATGAAATCGAAAGTTCCCTCAACCCCCCGTCTTACAGGTATTCTTCCTTCAGGATCGACGCTGGTTCTGAAATCATTTATGAATTCCAGATTGTCGCACATGACCTCAACATTGCCGCAAAGCTTCTCGTAAAGCACTGCGGCGGCGACAAGGGAAAAAGGACCTACTGCAAGCACCCTCTTTCCGCTTTTCACAGAAAGAAGAGCTTCCTCAAGCGCGTCATAGACTGAGGCATTGTCTTTCAGCCAGATTTTAAACTCATTTACCATAGATGCATTATAATCATTTTCGCATCGGAAGGTGCACAAAAATTCAGCTTAATGCCTTTACGGCTGTGTCAAGGAGATGGCGGCAGAGTTTTGCCGTGTCACTTCCGCTGATGAATGACAGTTCTTCTCCCTTCACTCCCTGAGCCCAGTTGATTGAATATGCAAGTGCGCTGTATCTGAGGCCGAGCTCCTTCAGCAGTGATGCTTCGGTTGCAAGTGTCATGCCTACGACATCAGCCCCGAGACGGCCGAATGCCCTGATCTCACTTGCAGTCTCAAGACGTGGGCCGCTGGTCATGACATAGACGATGTCATCAGCAAGCGCACAGCCTGCAGCCTCCATGATTTTCCTGTTCAGCTCAGGATCGAAAACATTATCCATGCATGTATGCTTCAGAGGGTTCTCCTCCCCGTTGAAGAATGAAATGCTGCGGCCTGAGAAATCCATGAAGTCACCGACAAGGGCAAAAGACGAAGGAGGAAGCCTGTCTGTAATTGAACCGACGGCATAAATTCCTATGATCTCTCTGCAGCCAAGACTCACAAGCGCGCTTATGTTTGCCTTGTAGTTGACCATTGACGGGCTGTCCGTATGAGTTTTCCCGTGACGAGGTATGATGATGACATCATCTTTCCGGTAATAAGTCACATAGCCGTAATATGTCTCCTCAATGTTCTCATCAAAAGACGAGAGGACTTCATCGACTCCGGTTCCTGCAATTATTGCTTTCATCTTTCTTTCCTTTAAACTGCGGTTTTCACCTGAGAATTTCATCAGGCGTGACGACTGCACTCACATACTCAGGAGGGATCACATCGAAACAGGGATACAAAGCCCTCACATCAGCGCCTGTCACAGGAATTCCCTGGCATTCCTTCACCTCTTGCGGATCACGGAACTCAACCTCTTTCCCGCTCAGAGTTGCATATGCATCATCAAATCCCATAGAGAAGGCATAATAAGGCACACCATATGCATGGCATGAAATGGCAGATGAAAGGGTTCCAAGCTTGTTGATGACCCATTTCCGCCTTGTGGCAAGGTCACTTGCCGTCATGTATATATTCACCCTGCCGCTGCTTATGAGAAAAGCCGCCATATTGTCAGTGATGAGGTAATGATCAAAAGCGAGTTCTGCAAGAGAAGGCGCAGTAAGATGGGCGCCCTGAAGATAAGGTCTTGTCTCCTGTGCATATACCGTGAATTTCTTTCCTTCCTCCCTGGCAAGGGAAAGAGAGAGAAAGAATGAATGCTCAGGAAAGCAGGTCGTCAGTATGCCATCTCCGTCTTTTATCAGACGGCAGCCGCATTCAGCCATGGCAAGATACTTTTCATCATATTCCTCAAGACGGGAGTTCACCAGTTCCCGGGCTGCATCCGCAAAGCCGCTGCTGCCCATGCTCTCAAACTCATCAAGAAGAGAGGCGACCTCTCTTTTCATTGTCGTATTTGTTTTCCTTGCCGAGGCGAGCATGTCTCCGGCTTTCCTCAGCTCATCCATGTTTTTCCCGAACTTACGTGCAGTAAGAACCATGGCCTGAAGCGCCGTTTCCAGAGGACCTCCGCCCTGCGTGACCATCATCCGTATCGCACATGCGGCATCAGAAGCATCATAGGCCTTATAGAATTCCCGTCTGAAAGGAAGCTTTCTGCGGTCTCCTATAAGCAGAACATCATCTTCAATGCGTGCGACATTCTCATGACGGAGAATTGAGGGAAGCATCTTCTCTATGTTCAATCCCACATGCCCTCATGATCCGCAAGAATCCTTTTCTTAAGATCCTCATCTTCAGCCGGACCTGCCACCATTATATCTTTCTGCCCTGCACTTATGACATCCCTGCAGGAAAGGGAGAATGTCGGGTTCTCCTCATTGTCTCCGGTAAGACGGAGAAGATCGGCCTCGCTGACGCCGTATACGATTCTACCTATGTTGGCCCAGTATACGGCACCGGTACACATGACACACGGTTCGAAATTCGTATAGAGTGTGCACTTTGCAAGCTTTTCCGGAGGATAAAGCTTTGCTGCCCTGAGTGTCAGCAATGTCTCTGCATGATAGGCAGAGCCGCCGGTTGTGAATTCATTCTCCTGAGTCAGGAGTACCTCGTCATTCTCATCCACAAGCTCGCTGGCAAAAGGATGATTGCCCTTGCTGCGGCTTGAGGATGCAAGCCCGGCACATTCATAAAGATGTCTTATGTCTTTCTGTGTGATTCTGTCCTCAATTACCTTTCCCATATGAAAAACTCCGCTGGAAAATCCTAGCACACAGCTTTGTATTTCTGGAAGCCCCTTTTTGTAGTTGGAGTGAAGATGCTTCACAGCTTCTTCATATCGGCTTGACGAGTATATTGTCTTTGTTTAACTTGTCATTAGAAACAAAAACAAAGGAAAAACATATGAAAAGAAAAATTCTTGCTTTCATGCTTATCCTGACTGTCATCTCAACTCTTGGCCTTTTCGCATCCGGCGCAAAGGAAATAAGCAGTGATGAGACAGTCGTAAAGGTCATTGAGATCTCACAGGATGAGAATGACACATACCGGCTCAGAGTGCAGAAAGAAGACGGTGTCATAATCATCTACAGGGCAGATGAGGAAAATACTGTGTGCTCGGTTCCTTTTGACCAGATTTCGAAAGGAAGCATACTTGCCATCAAGGACAATGGCATTGCCACAATGAGCATTCCTGCCCAGATGTGGGCTGTGGAAATCAGGGATCTGACCCTTGGCGCAAATGCCGGAGCATATTCCTTCACTTTTGCAGATCCGTCTGATGTCTATGCAGTTCCTCCTGTTGCCGACGATACGAATGCACCCTCATTATGGGAAATAACTCTTGATGATACAGTCGAATCCCGTTTCAGCTATGCATACGGCTATGATCTGGCATCAGGCTATGCATCTCAGGGCGTAACTTTCCGCGGCAGTTATTTCGCACGCGGCATCCTTGACTTCTGGAATGTCAGCGAACCGCTCATTCCCGCTGATGAGATGTCAGGCTATGTGGACGAATATATCGACACGATTTTCACACCAGGAGAGGAAGAGACAACGGGAGAGGCGCCCTCAAGCCTCGATGAAATCTATGCAATCACGGATTTTGAAGATCTCAGCCAGCGTTTCAGCTACGCATACGGCTATGTCTCCGCATTCCAGGATTACTACTACGGCATAATGGTCGAACCTGAGAAATTCGTTGAAGGCGCGCTCACTGCCATATTCGGCATCACCCCGCTTCTCGACAATGCTGAAAGGCAGCAGGCAATTTCGGACTATATGGCACAGATGCAGGCTGAATACGAAGCATACATAAACGAGCTCGCACAGGCAAACCTCAGTGCAGCAGAAGAGTTCCTCAGTGAAAATGCAGAAGCTGATGGCGTCATCGCCACAGACTCAGGACTTCAGTATGAAATCGTGATTGAAGGAGACGGAGCTCAGCCTGATGCAGATGATACTGTAACGGTAACCTACACTCTCAGGGACATCAACGGCAATCTCCTTGATCAGGGTGAGAATGTCGACTTTTCACTTGCAAATCTCATCCCTGGTTTCAGCGAGACCGTTTCCAACATGAGAGTCGGCGGAGAGGCAATTGCGTACGTTCATCCGTCTCTGGGTTACGGTGAGTCAGGAGCCGGTTCAGTCGAGCCGAATTCTCTCCTCATTTTCGATATCCAGCTGCATGGAATTGTAGAATAATGAATAAATAAGGCATGGGCTGATATCCAGCCTATGCCCTGAATGAGAAATGAACTTCTCTGAAGCCTGAGGGCAGATTGGCACTCAGGCCTTTCTTATACTCTCCTTCAGTGAGAAGGATGAAGCTTCCTTCCATCACTTTGAAGACCGCAGAGGAATCAGCTGTGCTGACCATGCACTCGCCATCAAGAGCGGCAAGCAGTGCACACTCCCCATTCTTCACAGTGAAAGGCAAACCGCTGGAGGATGTGACATAGCTTTGTGTGACGTATGTCACATCCTTATTTTCATCACACACATAGCTGCCGTCCGGTTTGTCATACGGCAGGCTTCTGTCAAGAATGGAAATCACGAATGCCAGATTCCTGAAGCATGTCTGATAGCTTTCCATCTGGTTCAGCGTATCGTAGATCAAATGTCATCTCCCTTGTGTGAGGCTGCAACTTCAGTAAATGAAAGTATCTGGTCGACACATCCGTTTATTCCGAGCACAGAGCTGTCAAGCGCAAGGTCATAGGTTCTGCACATACCCCACTTCTTGTCAGAATAATAGTTGTAGAAGTTCGCACGTGTCTTGTCGGCTTTAAGACAGACATCCTCAGCCTTGTCAGAAGGCACTTCGTAAACGCTGACTGCCCTCTTCACCCTGGCATCAAGCGGAGCATGAATGAATACTGATATCACATTGGGATTGTCACGCAGAATATAATCGGCACAGCGTCCTATGATCACACAGCTGTCTGTGTCCGCAACTTTCTTTATTGTTTTTGACTGAATCAGGAAAAGCTGATCATTGAGTGGCATTTCGTTGAAACCCAGTGTTCCTGTCGCCATCGGGTAATTCCCCATGACAAGAGAATAAAGCAGAGATGAGGTTGGTTTCTCATCCGCATTATGGAAAAGAGCCTCGCTCAGTCCGCTGTCCTTTGCTGCCAGCGTCAGGATTTCCTTGTCATAGAACGGAATGCCGAGTCTCTCGGCAAGAGTGCGTCCGACTTTGCGCCCGCCGCTTCCGAACTGACGTCCGATTGTGTATACAACTTTTGTCTTATCCATATACAGCAAAGGAGCCTTTGTTCTCACACAGTCCTTCCGGCAAGGCCGAGCACTGTCTTCCATACACTCTCATGCACAGGAATGCCGTTTGCAAGGTTATCCTCTCTTGCCGCAGCAAGACGCTCTCCGGCGTATCTGAGTTTTTTTCCATCTCTTGCAGTGCATGAAGTAATGCTTTCAAGAACCTTGCGGGTGTTTTTCCTGATGCTCTCCCCGTCTGATATTTTTGACGGATCGATGACTATGAACACCTGGCTCAGGCCTCTTTCCTCTCCTTCCATTCCGACATCCATGACGGTAAAACCATTTGAAAGGACAGCAGCGACAAGATCAAGCGCTATCGAAAGGGATGTACCCTTCCAGAAACCGAAAGGAATTACAGAACTGTTTTTTTCAATTGCACACGGATCTTTTGTCAGCTTTCCCTCATCGTCAAAACCGCCGTCAACCGGAAGCATTTCACCTCTGAGCCTGTATTCCTCGAGCTTTCCGTATGAGAACTGCGACATAGCCGCATCAAATACGAAATGAACGCCGTTGTCCACAGGAACGCTTATCACAAGAGGATTGTTGCCGATCCTGAGCTCGCTGCTTCCCCACGGCATCATGTTGGGCTTGGTGTTCGACCAGGCGATTGCAATGCAACCATGATCCGCCGCATAAAGCCCGTACGTTCCGCCACGAAGCCAGTGGTTGTTGTGCGCAAGGGCGACAATGCCTGTTCCTTTGTCATGAGCGATCTCAACAGCCCTGTGTACTGCATGGTATGCATTCACCGGCCCGATTCCGAAATGCCCGTCATATGTTTCGATCACACCGCAGGACGAGACCTTTTCCATTTCAGCATTCACATCAAGAACACCGCTGTCGATATTGCTGACTATTCTGGGGAATCTGTTTATTCCGTGCGTGTAGACTCCATCAAGAGTATTGCTGAAAATAATCTGTGAAAGTATTTCCGCCTTATCGGGAGATAGAGCACGTGAGAGAAGTATATCCTTTATTGTGCTGAAAACCTCATCAGCCATGATCCTGAGCATATCAGCCTCCTGTAGCGGAAAAAAGCATGACACAAAAACCTCATTTGGGAAAGCAAAAAGAAACGGGCCCGCCTTTCACAGACAAGCCCGGAAAAAGATTACACATTGAATCTCATGTTCTTATTTCCCTGTTGAACGGCTTGCCAAGAGCCGCAGGACTTGAAGTCTGGTTCTTTGATGTGAAAGCAAGGACAACTATTACGACGACATAAGGCAGCATGACGAAGAACTCATACGGCAGGTTAATGCCAAGTCCCTGGACATTGTACTGTATTGTCTGCGCGAAAGAGAACAGCAAGGCGCCGAGCATGATCTTCACTGGATGCCAGTGTCCGAAATACACAAGTGCAACAGCAATGAAGCCGCGTCCCGCAATCAGTTCATCTGAGAACATCTTGACCTGGCATACAGAAAGATACGCACCTGCCAGGCCGGCAAGCGCTCCGCCGAGTGCAAGAGCCTCATAACGCGTCCTGTTGACATTGATGCCCATGCTGTCCGCTGCCCTGGGATAGCTTCCCACTGCCCTTACCTTAAGACCCCAGCTGGTT
Source organism: uncultured Spirochaetales bacterium (assembly GCA_949285145.1). Taxonomy (GTDB): domain Bacteria; phylum Spirochaetota; class Spirochaetia; order Sphaerochaetales; family Sphaerochaetaceae; genus Bullifex. The sequence goes on from CASDXQ010000018.1 coordinate 99,842, forward strand.
TTGAACAGCACATACCATGCAACAGGAACAAGGAGAAATGCGATGTATACCAGCATGTTGTGGGAGAAAAAGATATCTCCGATAACAGGAATGCTGCCGAGAAGAGGAATGGGGGTGTCGGGTATGCCGGGGATGGACTGTGTTCCGCCGACAAAATGACGGAAGAGAGTTCCGGCGGTTCCGACCCCGAACATCTGCAGTCCGATGCCGGCAATGCCCTGCGGGGCACGGAAGGTTATCACAATAAGGCCGAAGAACAGGGCAAGAAGAGCTCCGCAGAGTGTTGCTGCCAGAAGTCCTGCAACGTTGTACAGCTGGCTTACATGACCTCCATGACCGATAGAAAACGGAATGAGCATTCCGAGGAAAGCCCCCATCGCCATGATTCCCTCGCAGCCGAGGTTGAAGACACCGCTGCGCTGGTTGAACATCTCTCCGATTGACGCAAGCAGAAGCGCAACGGAGAACGGTACTGTCATTGCCAGAATATTAACGATCAAATCCATCTTTCACGCCTCCTTAATGTCTTTCTTCGAGCACCACCAGCGGTAGACCCTGTCCTCAAGATAATTGTTCTGGAGAATCATCTGGGTGGTAACGATCACTATTATGATAAGCCCCTGCATTACTTCCACTATGTTCGCCGGAACTCCCACTGCCCTGGGAGTAAGCGTCGAGCCGTAGATGAGAAGCGCGAAGAAGAAAGATGCCGGTATGATACCAAATGGATGAAGCATGCCGAAAAGAGCAACGACGACTGCACTGAAGCCATAGTTGTTCGTTATTCCCTCAATTGCCCTTCTGTGCACTGCGGCGATCTCGATACCGCCTGCAAGCCCTGCGAATGCACCGGAAATGACCATGGCTGTCGTCACGTATGCAGCCACGTTTATTCCGCCGTAACGTGCAGCCCTGCTCTGTGCTCCGCTTGCCCTCATTTTGTAACCGAAGCTCGTTTTCCACATGAAGATGTAGACTATGACAGCAAGCACAAGGGCAATGAAGATGCCGTAATGCATCCTTCCCGTTATTCTTCCGATTTCGATGGATGCAGTCAGACGTGCCGACTGAGGAGTTCCGGCACCGGAAAGAGCCTCGGCAGGATCCAGCATGGGAACACGCAGGCAGAATGAATAGAACTGTGCGGCAATATAATTGAGCATAACGGTTGAAAGCAGCTCTGATACCTGCAGCTTTGACTTGAGTATGCCGGGGATGAAGCCCCACAGCCCGCCGCACAGTACGGAAGCGAGCAGAGCGAACGGCAGAAGGACTGCTCTTGGGAGATCCGGCATAGCGAGTGCGACTGTTGTGAAACCGAGTATACCCATGGCCATCTGGCCTTCAGCCCCGATATTTATGATTCCGGATCTGTATGCGACAGCCACACCGAGAGCAATCACACACAGCGGAACCGCGCGGACGAGCACCTCGCTCAGATGGCCCATTCTTGTCAGCGGAGTGATGATTATAGTATAGAACGTCTGTATGATGTCAGCTCCAAGTATGATTAGAATGAAGGAGGACAGGAGCAGTGTTGCAAGCACGGCAAGAAGGATGATCGAAAGCTTGTAGATTATCTTGAAATTCCTATTCATTGTCATCCTCCTCTTTCAGTCCGGCCATGAGAATACCGAGATTCTCCTTATTCGCCTCTCCGTGGTTGAGCACTTTCTGTATTCTGCCCTTATAGATTACGGCTATCCTGTCGGAAAGGTTCATAAGTTCCTCAAGTTCCTCTGAGATGAGAAGGATTCCTATTCCCTCTCTTCGCTTTTTAAGCAGCTCCTGATGTATGAACTCTATGGCACCCATATCAAGACCTCTGGTCGGATAGACCGCAAGGAGGAATTTAGGGGATCTGGTAAGCTCCCTGGCAAGAATCACTTTCTGTATGTTGCCGCCTGACAGGCTCCCCGCAGGAGTGTTCACACCGGGACAGCGTATGTCGAAAGAATCCCTGAGTTTCTCGGCGTTGTCGCTTACGGCCTTCCTGCTTATGATACGATGTTTCGCGAAAGGAGGCCTGTCACTGTCCTTGAGGATGAAATTCTCCCTGATTGAGAAAGAAGGGACAATACCTTCGACATTTCTCTCTTCAGGAATGTATCCCATACCCTGACTGATGATGAATGAGGCGCTTCTTCCTGCAATCTCCGTGCCGAAGAAGTTTATGCTGCCGCTTTCAACACTTCTCAGTCCGTTGATCGCTTCTGCAAGCTCTCTCTGACCATTTCCCGATACACCGGCAAGACCTACAATCTCTCCCTGCTTCACATTAAGAGTGAAACCGTCAAGGGCAAGGAAGCCCCTGTCTGAGCGGACGCACAGGTTTCTGATGGAAAGCGCTTCTGCCCCGTTGAAATCATGCTCCTTGTTTTCAGGAAGCGTGATCTCATGTCCGGTCATCATCGCAGCAATCTGGCGGGATGAATAATCGTCCGTGCTGCCGGAGAAGACAACCTTGCCATGCCTGAGAATGGCGATCTTGTCACTCAGCGACTTGACTTCATTCAGCTTATGGGAAATGAAGATGATTGAAAGTTCATCCTTCATTCTCTTGAGCAGTTCAATGAGTTCATCCGTCTCCTGCGGTGTCAATGCGCTTGTAGGCTCATCAAGAATGAGGAAACGTGCACCCAGACAGAGCGTTTTGACAAGTTCGACTCTCTGCTGCTCACCTACTGAAAGCTGCCAGACATATGCATCAGGATTTACGGCAAGCCCATAGTGCTGACTGACCTGCATGACCCTGTCCCTGACCATTGAAAGATCCAGGCGCAGAGGCTTCCATGCCTGTTTATAGCCGAGGGCAACATTTTCCGTGACAGTCATTCCCGGAACCAGCATATACTGCTGATGTACCATGCCGAGCCCAGCCTTGAATGCATCATCGGGCCCTTTGAAGTGCACCTCCTCTCCGTTTATGAATATTCTGCCTTCATCCTGCTGGTAAATACCCATCAGAATATTCATAAGCGTTGTCTTTCCCGCTCCGTTCTCTCCCACAAGGGCGAGAATCTCTCCTTCCTCAACACTCAGGCTGATGTGATCAGATGCCAGAACGCCCGGAAAGCGCTTTGTGATATCCACCATCCTGAGTGATTTTATTCTTTCTTCCATAACACACTCTAAAACACAGCGGGCACCCATGTCTCAAGGTGCCCGGCAATTATCAAATAGAAATCAGAGCTGAACGTCTGCCCAGTTGGAAAGAACGCCTGCCTGTGCAGTGAATTCTTGTTGAAGTTCATCGGGATACATACGCCGCCAGTTACACCTTCATCGAGGCTTTCGATGAGACCGACAACGACTGCAGCATAGTTGTAGCTGGATGCCGCAACGCACTTTGCCTGTCCTTCAGGAGTGTCGAGCTGTGCAAGATCCTGACCGAGCCAGAGCACGTCATCGTACTCAGCACATGCTCTCAGAGCGCCGATTGCCTGCTGTGAAGCACCTGTAAGGACGTCAGCACCGGCATTGATCTGTGTTGTTGCAAGCTCTGCGGACTTGACATAGTCAGAGAAGCTTCCGATGAATGCCATGTTGATCTTCGCATCAGGATTTACAGCCTCTACGCCGAGGACAAAGCCTCTTGCATAACGTGCAGAGTCACCGCTGTCGACAGGACCTACGAAACCGATGTTGTTGTCCTTTGTGAGCATGCCTGCAAGAATACCGGACAGATAACCCGTTTCTTCAGACTCAGGCATATAAGTGAAGACATTGTCTCCGACTATCTCGCTGGAAGTCCCGAAAGCAAATGACACATCAGGGAATTCCGCAGCAAGGTCAGTAACCATGTTCTTGTACTGTGCGCCATGGGCGATGATAAGATCAAAGCCGTCGGCAATGTACTGTCTTGCGATTGACTCGGAGTCGACTGTGGTCATCTTCTCGGAATACTCATAGTGGATCTTGCCGGGAAGCTGTTCCTGTGCAGCAAGAATACCGTCATGCATTGACTGGCACCAGCCTTTATCATCAATTGTGTTCTCGATGATAAGAGCAACCTTGTACTGACCGTCATCAGCACCTGCAGCCTCTTCACCTGCACCGCCGGCAAAGACGGCAAGGGGAACAGCCATTAAAAGTACAACTAGAAAAAGGACAAGCTTCTTCATCATTATGCCTCCTGTAATTTTATATACCTGATCTGGTATTTCTACCCACATTATTAAATCTATATAAGGGATTTGTCAAAACAATATTGACAAAATTCGCAATAATGCACTCTCTATTTTTTTGTTTTTCATAAATTTTCTTTTTAAAAATTAGTAAAATCATTAAATTTTAACTGTAAGATATATTTTTTGAACTTTTTACTGAATTTTTAAAAAATTTTTATGACAAAAGTCCTCACAGCATCTCTGCAATACGGTGAGCAACTGCAATTCCGTCAAGGGCCGCAGAAACAATGCCGCCTGCATATCCTGCGCCTTCCCCGCATGGATAAAGGCCTTCGACCTGGCAGAAATTCTCATCACGCAGTATTCTCACGGGACTGCTGGTACGGGTCTCGGGAGCGATGAGCAGCGCCTCATCCGTAAGAAAACGCCCCCGGCTCATGCGCACGAAATCCTCAATGCCGCTTCTCAGACTTCCGGCGATGAGGGATGGAAGTACATCATCCATCCTCATCATCTCCAGACCGGGTATGTAAGAAGAACGCGGCAGGGAGGAAGAAAGCCTGTTTTGGAGAAAATCCGTCATTCTCTGTGCAGGCGCCCTGAAACCGGGATTATAGCATTTCCTTTCAATATTAGTGATATACCTGAGCATCGCAAATGTATCCTGATGTTCCAGATCCGATACCCTCAGCTGTACGACAATACCGCTGTTTGCCCAGAAACTGCCACGCGCTGAAGGTGACATGCCGTTGACGGCAAGATGACCGTCTTCGGTTGCTGCAGGAACGACGATACCGCCGGGGCACATGCAGAAGGAATATACTCCGCGCCCTGATGTCTGCGTCACGAATTTGTAACTTGCAGCCGGAAGATACTTTCCCCTTCCCTCCGTGCTGTGGTACTGCATCCGGTCTATGAGTGCCTGCGGATGCTCAAGCCTCACTCCGATGGCCACATCCTTTGCTTCAAGGGCAAAACCGTCTTTCTGCAGGAATGAATACACATCTCCTGCACTGTGACCGGTTGCCAGTATGACAGGACCGTGAAATACCCGGCCGTCCGCACATGTCACTCCCGTAACCTTTTCATCCTTCCTGAGCAGTGAGACAACTCTGGTTCTCAGATGAACCTCTCCTCCGTATTTTTCTATTGTTTTCCTTATATTCTCAACCACGGAAGGAAGCTTGTCGCTTCCGATATGCGGGTGCGCGTCGCTCAGTATTTCATTTGAGGCACCGTGCTGAACGAGAAGCGCGAGCACTTTGGAGACATCGCCTCTCTTGACGGACCGGGTGAAAAGCTTTCCATCCGAAAAGGCACCTGCCCCGCCCAGACCGAATGCATAATTAGACTCGCAGTCAAGACGGCCTTCCCTGTTGAGAACGGCAAGATCCCTTTTTCTTTCTCCTGATCCCTTCCCCCTTTCAATGACCACAGGCTTCAACCCATTCTCAAGCAGCGTAAGAGAAGCAAAAAGCCCTGCAGGTCCTGCACCGACAACAATGACAGGAGGCGCATCTTCAACGGATTTGAAAGACACCGGAGAGAAAACAGGTTTTTCCTCTTCATCAATGAATACACGGATCCTTGCGTTTATCCTGATGTCCTTTCTTCTGGAATCAATTGATTTTCTCAAATACACCGCAGATGTCACATTTTCAGCTTTAATACCGCATTTTGCCGCGCATTTCTTCCTGAGCAGTTCTTTTTCATAAGCCTCCTGAGGAGAGAGGCAGAGGTCTATATCCTTGATCATGGATCAAAGAATAGCTTGTATGAGGCCTGTCAATCAATTAGAATGCATTTCTGATGAACGTACTCTCAGTTGAAAATCTTTCTAAGACAGTTGATGACAGACCGCTTTTTGAAAACGTGACACTGGGTCTGGACGAAGGAGAGAAAGCCGGCATAGTCGGCATGAACGGAGCCGGCAAAACCAGCTTCATCCACACTCTGACAGGACTCCTGCATCCTGACGAAGGCAGAATAAGCATAAGCAGCTCTGTCTTCATGGAAACACTCGAACAGAATGTCTCATCAGAGGATGATGCAACAATAGGAAGCTACCTTTATGAATCAGGCTGCTGGAAGATCCGTCTGCTGAATGATTACAACAGCGCCGTGGAAAGAGGTGATGTCAGGACGTATCAGCATCTTATGGGAGAGATTGAAAAGCATGATCTGTGGGATATTGAGAATGACTATAAGGCACGCCTGACACAGTTCGGCCTGAGGCTGCCGATGGAAAAGCCGATGAAGGATCTCTCGGGAGGAGAGAGGAAAAAGGCCGCAATCGCACGTCTTTTCGCACTCAAACCCGGCATAATGCTGCTGGACGAACCTACGAATCACCTTGACATAAAGACGATTGAACTGCTTGAGAGCGAGCTGAGAGGCAGCAGTGCAGCAGTCATAATCGTCACTCATGACAGATACATACTGAATTCGGTATGCACAACAATCTGGGAACTTGACAGAGGGACATTCTACCGTCATCCGGGAAACTACGAAGCCTATCTTGAACGCAGAGCCGAGAGAATAAGCATGATGCAGAAAGAACAGAACCGTCTTGCCTCGATCCTGCGCCGCGAGCTTGTCTGGCTGGAGAGAGGGCCTCAGGCCAGAACAGGAAAGGACAAGAACAGGAAGGAAAGGATTGAGAACATGCTCGCATCTGTCCATAACGTTCAGGATACAAGGCAGGCAGTTTTCTCTTCTCTTGACAGAAGACTCGGCAAGACAATTCTTGAAATCGACAATATTTCAAAATCATATGAAGGGAGATGTCTTTTCAGAAATTTCTCGTATTCTTTCAAGAAAGGAGACCGGATAGGCATTGTCGGTGACAACGGCTGCGGTAAGTCAACCTTCCTTGATATAATTGCAGGACTTGAGACGCCTGATGAAGGAAAAGTCGTAAAAGGTATCAACACATATTTTGCATATTATGATCAGATGAGCCGTACGCTTGATACAAAGAAAAGCGCAATTGAATTCATAGAAGAGCTTGGAAGCCGCATAAATTTTGCAGGAACTGAAATGAGCGCTCAGCAGCTGCTGGAACTTTTCGGCTTTTCAAGGGAGAAAAGCAGAACAAGTCTTTCCGTTTTCTCGGGCGGAGAGAAAAGAAGAATATATCTCATTTCAAAAATTGTGCAGAATCCCAATTTCCTGATCCTCGATGAACCGACAAATGACCTGGATATAAAGACGATGGAGAATCTGGAAGAGTATATCTCGGCTTTCAGCGGCTGCACGCTCATTGTCTCTCATGACAGGGCTTTTCTCAACTGCACCTGCACTTCCCTTTTCGTTTTTGACAACTCAAGGATACTTAATGTCCCCACAACCTACAGCCAGTGGAAAAAGGATAATGATATCCCTCCGCTGCAGGTCAGAAGTGAAACCAGGAAGGCAGAAGAAAAACCCGGAAGGGAAAAAAAGGGACTTTCCTTCAAGGAGCAGAAAGAATTCGAATCCCTGGAAGGGGAAATAACCAGGCTTGAGGAATACAAGAAAAAACTTGAGGATAGTTTCTCAAGCGTACAGGCAACTGAAGACGGAACTCTTAAGGAACGGAATGAAAAATACACCAGAGTCTGTGAGGAAATAGAAGAAAAAACACAGCGCTACTTCTTTCTTGCAGAGAAAATATGATTGTACAGAAAAAAAGCTCCTGACAGCTTTTCCGCCCGTCAGGAGCCATACCGGATACAGATCAGTTAAAGATCAGCTTTCCACAATCCGTGAAGATTGCAATAGGCATAGACAGCTTTTGCCTTGTCGCTCGGGCTGAGTGCAAACACCACTTCCGGCTTGTCCCCGGCCTTGAGACTCTTTCTCTGTCCGCCTTCCTCTGTTTCAAGATATACCCACTGAATGAGATGCTCTTCTGTCATCGGATGCAGAGTTGAGCCGATCTGGACAGTAATGAGATTGCCTTCAGCAGATGCAACCGGAATGTGCTTTTCCGTAGCGGCTTCGGTTGTATTGGGAACAAGCTCAGCCATTTTTTCGCCGCAGCAGACAACCGGCACGCCCTTGTCCTGAATCTTTCCGATGATGTTCTTGCAGTGATTGCAGATGTAGAATTTCATATGTCTTCTCCTTACATTATTCTTTTTTATCCTCAATCTCGCTGATGACCTGTGCATCAGTCTTGATCGGTATGAGTTTTTTTATGAAAGCCTGAACTCCGACATAAGTCTTCTCAAAATCTTCCTCGCTTTCCTTGAGTGCGGCCTGCCATGCTGCGCCGAATCCCGGGCTGTTGATTATGAGCCTGTCAACAGCAGTCTGATAGACATTGAGCCGCTGCAATTCCTTTCTGCCCGGTTTCTGTGAATAAGTCTGAACTGTGATGCGGAGATTCTCATTGGCTTTCCTGAGATCCTCATTTTCCTTCTTGAGTTTGTTGACTCCCTCGCTTTCCAGTTCCATTCTGTCAGTAAGCATCTGCTTATAGCGTGCCACTTCCCTGTCCGCCTGATTTTTCTGATTTTTAAGCCTGACTGCCATCACCATGAAAACCAGAAGACCGGCTATCAAGGCAGATGCAAGACAATACAATACCTGTGCCATACCTGAACCTCATTTAATAAAATACTATATTATTCACCCTTAGACAAGAGAAAACACAGGCTCAAACACTAATGGAAAATGTCAGCAAAATATTACAGTACAATAAATTAAAAAATGCCCGAAATGGGTATCGAACCCATACGACCTTGCGGTCAAGGGATTTTAAGTCCCTTGCGTCTACCAGTTCCGCCATTCGGGCATGACTGCTGTGAAAACAGAACAGAGGCTATGATACACACTTTATGACGCTAAGTCAATTTCATGACGGGAAATGACTGCCTTTGCAAATTCTCACCCGGACAATGATTTCGTCTTAACCGCCGTATAACGTAATCTGCATATTTTTCAAATTGATTTTAAAATTTATATACCGTCTTAGGTTTATTATTTATCAATAAGATAAAATATTTTAATGTCTTTGCAAATGGCATGCAGAAATGTATCATATCTGCATGAGTTATTTCGACACGCATTTTCACCTGACTGCAATGATGGATAAAGGTATTGACCTTGACACTCTCATAGGAATTGAGGGAATGGATATCGGATGCGATCCCGGCGATATCGTACGCCGTATTGAAGTGATCAGCAAATTTCCTTCCCTGTATTTCTCAGTCGGAGCGGATCCGGGGACAGCGGAATCTGAAAGAAAAGCATCGGAAATTGCCGCGCAGATAAAAAAAGAGGCAGAAGAATACAAAGCAGATTTCATCGGTGAAATCGGTCTTGATTATTACTGGAATTACGGGCCTGAGGGGAAAATGGAGGATGTATTCGCCATGCAGCTTGATATTGCGGATGAGCTGAATCTTCCCGTTGCAATCCATACAAGAAATGCGGATGTCAAAACGCTGGAAATACTTTCATCCCACAGAAACGCAAAGCGCGGTCTCATTCACTGTTTCTCATCCGGCATAAAAACGGCAAAAGCTTTCCTCGACCTTGGCTTCAGCATCTCATTTGCAGGGAATGTGACCTACAAATCAAGTGATGAACTGAGAGCAGTTGCCGCATACACTCCTCTTGAGTGCATCCTGCTTGAAACAGACTCGCCCTACCTTTCACCCGTTCCGATGAGAGGAAAAACAAACACACCCCTGAATATTGAGTATACTTACAAGATAATTGCTGAAATCAAGAAGATAAGCAGTGAAGAACTAAATGAGATTGTCAAGGAAAACTTCAAAAGAATTCTTGAACTCTGAATACATATAAGGAGCAGAGATGATTCCTTCTGTTTCTTCATCGAGAAGAAGTCTTGTCATCTGCGTGAAATCATACCCGACAGTGTCGGCCCTCTGGCCTGACTCAAAAGCTTTCTGATAAATACTGTCCACAATATATGTGCAGCCCTCATCAAGCTGAAGAAGCTCGGAAGTTTTGGACGGATCATAGATTATCAGGGTCTGTACACCGTTTGCAGCCAGATCGGAAGAAAGGTTTTCGGCGGCAACACGGCTCAGAGTTTCATCATAAGCGAAAGAAGGAACTGATTCAGGAGCAAGAGAGGCAAGTTCACTTTCCTCATAATCGCTTTCATCATATATGAGTGCAGGAAGCAATGCATCCGTACCGGCATTCTCATATGCAAGATTCCACTGCGCCTGAACATCATCTGTAAAGACAACATCAAAATAATCAGATGCCTCTGCATCGCTGATACCGAAACATGCACTCCTCACACCGGGGGAAGCACCGTCCCTGATGAGAAAAAGCGCAGCAGAGGGAGAGTATATTACCGCATCAGCATCATCCAGTTTCTCCGGATATACGCTCACGGTGCATCTGTACGGCGCAAAAATCCCTCTCTCAGGCAGGCAGCTGTATAAATATTCATCATATCCGCTTACAACGAAATTGATCCTGTCAAGCGAGAAATAACGGATAAGAAGAAGCGCTGCAGCAATAACTGTCGCTGATATTAGCGACTTTAACAGCAGATGTTTCCTTTTCATTGCGCTTCATGATAAATGAAAGGAATACCGTACAGCAAGTCTCAATTGACGAAGAGCAAACTAAAAACTAGAATAATTTACGAAATAATTATCAGGAGGAATAATCCTATGATCAGCTACAAGGACTTAGGTCTTGTCAACACCCGTGACATGTTCGCAAAGGCAATCAAGGGTGGTTATGCAATTCCTGCATACAACTTCAACAACATGGAGCAGATGCAGGCAATCGTTCAGGCTTGTGTTGCAACAAAGAGCCCTGTCATTCTTCAGGTATCGCGCGGCGCACGTGACTACGCAAATATCAACCTTCTCCGCAATATGGCAAGAGGTGTTGTCGAATATGCACACGAGCTCGGCTGTGATATTCCTATAGTGCTTCACCTTGACCATGGTGATTCATTTGAAACATGCAAGGACTGCATCGACAATGGTTTCTCATCAGTGATGATCGACGGATCAAGCCTTCCATATGAAAAGAACGTGGAAGTCACAAAGAAAGTTGTTGATTACGCTCACCAGTTCGACGTGACAGTTGAAGGCGAGCTTGGTGTTCTTGCCGGTATTGAAGATGAGGTTGCTTCTGAAGTGACTCATTACACAAGGCCGGAAGAAGTTGAGGATTTCGTTTCAAAGACAGGTGTTGACTCGCTTGCAATCTCCATCGGAACAAGCCACGGTGCAAACAAGTTCAAGCCGGAACAGTGCACAAGAAACGCAGACGGCATCCTTATTCCGCCACCGCTCCGCTTCGACATCCTCAAGGAAGTCGAGAAGAGACTGCCGGGATTCCCGATCGTGCTGCACGGTTCATCATCAGTTCCTCAGGAATATGTAAAGATGATCAATGAGCACGGTGGAAAGCTCAAGGACAGCGTCGGAATTCCCGAAGAGCAGCTCAGAGAAGCAGCGAAGTCAGCAGTATGCAAGATCAACATCGACTCTGACGGGCGTCTTGCAATGACAGGAACCATCAGAAGGATTTTCGATGAGAAGCCAGCTGAATTCGACCCGAGAAAGTACCTTGGGCCTGCCCGTGATGCTCTCAAAGAGATGTACATGAGGAAGAACATTGATGTTCTCGGTTCTGCAGGCCACGCACTTGACTGATGTGTCACTGTGAAATCTGATATTCATCCCGGGCATGTGATTTGTCCGGGATTTCCATTTTTTGACCTTTTTTCATGAAATACCCGATAAACATTTTGACAGTAAACTGTTGCCTGTGCTATATTCCTCTGTTGTGGGCAACCGCAAAACTTGAAATTCAGAAAAGCCACAGGGGTGGTTTACAGGGAGTTTAATTGGCTACTAGGGATTTACGCATTAACAGACAGATTCGTGCACATGAAGTGCGGCTTATTGATGAGAATGGCGAACAGAAAGGTGTTATGAAAACATTTGATGCCATCCACATGGCGGAGGAAGCAGGACTTGACCTGGTTGAAGTATCTCCGAATGCAAATCCCCCGGTCTGCAAGATTCTGGATTTCGGGAAGTACCGTTACGAAATGGAAAAAAAGCAGAGGGATGCAAAGAAAAATCAGGCTGTAATCAAGATCAAGGAAATAAGGATGCAGCCCAAGATTGACAGGCATGACCTTGAAACGAAGAGTAAATTTATCGGAGAATTTCTCAACGAGGGAAACAAAGTGAAGGTTTCAATCCGTTTCCGCGGCCGTGAGCTTGCGCATCCTGAACTTGGAAAAGATGTGCTGGACAGGATACTTGAGATTCTCAGCGAAAATGGTGTACAATATAATCTTGATAAGGGTGCGTTCATGGAAGGCAAAATGATGAGCATGTTCGTTTCCCCTGTCAAAAATCAGAAGAAATAAGAGCCGTACGGCTTTTATATAACGTAACTTCAGGGGTTCTTGTTCCCTGCGGTGCGATAAGGATGGGTAGTAAAATGCCAAAGATGAAAACAAGAAAGAGTGCTGCAAAGCGCTACAGGGTTACCGGTTCTGGCAAGGTGGCTTACAAGAAGATGGGCCTCCGCCATATTCTCACAAAGAAGAGTTCAAAGCGTAAGATGAGTCTTAGACATGCTGGAATCTTGAAAGACGTGGAAGCAAAGAGAGCAAAGTCAATGCTTCCTTATGCATAAGGAGTGAGAAAAAAATGCCAAGAGCAGTTGACGGAACAAAACACAAGGACAGAAGAAAGAAAATTCTCGACCAGGCTAAAGGCTATTTCGGTCGCAGAAGCACCAATTACCGCGTTGCAAAGGATGCAGTTGCAAAGCTCTGGATCGCACGTATCAGTGCTGCAGTTCAGGCAGAGGGTCTCAACTACTCTCAGTTCATGCACGGTCTTAAGCTTGCCAATATTGACCTTAACAGAAAGGCTCTTTCCAACATGGCAATCGAAGACAAGGCTGCATTCAGCGCTCTCGTTGCCCAGGTAAAGACAGTTCTCGCATAAGGGAAACCAAAAGGAGGTGGTTATGTCTTTAATTGAAAGCAGTAAACTTCTTGAACAGCGTGTCAGGAAAGCCATCAGCCTGATCAATAAACTCAGAGCTGACAACATGGAGCTTACAGAGCGTCTCAATCTGGTCAACAACCATAATGAGGAGCTTCAGGAGCTCTTGAGCAAGACAAGTGCAGATACTGCTGTGATTGAAGAAGCAATCACCTCTGCTCTCGAATCTCTCGACAGTCTCAATCTTGACGATATGGGAGATTTCGGTACCCTCGATTCAGCCGAGCTGGCTGAAGCTGAAGACTTCACACTCAACGGCGAAGGTCAGGAGTTCGATACATTCGAAGACGAGAATATCTGAGTCCAAAACACAAGACTTTAAGGATGGGTTCTTCTTCCCATCCTTTTTTTACACCAGTTTACTATCCGCTTAAAACAGGCATATGCCCTCATCAGTAGATTCACAGCAGATATACAGCGACTTCAAAAACCATATTTTTGAAAATATATTTTTATATATAATCTAAATCATTATTATAGTGTTTTTATATTCACTATTTTAACTCTTATTATTAAACTCCATTCTGGAACCACAGACTGTCAACAAGTTTTCCGCCGTCATAGAACCTGTCGTCGTTACAGTCCAGATCCTAAATTCCACACCAATTATAGCTAGCCCTACTGGGATTTATTGATAATTTCTTTTATTTTATTGAATTAGACAGCGTTCCTCACTTGACTCCTTCATGCTTTCATAGTTATAATTAAAGCTAGTTGGAGAACAATATGGCTGAGGCTAAGAAGGTATACAGGAAGAACAGAAACGGGGTCACTTACATCTATCTTGACGAGTCCTACTGGGACAGGGAGAAGAAGGTTGGTCGTCATAGGACAAAATGCATAGGCAAGCTCGATGCAGCAGGAAACGAAATCTTCAACGAGACTTATAAGGCAAGTCTCGAGGCCGACATTCCACCTGTGATCTCCAGAACCGAGCGTCTCGGGGAGCGGATGGTGCTGCAGAAAGTATCTTCTTCAATCGGCCTTGGGAAGGTTCTCAGGAAGGTATTCGGCAAGGAAAAGGGGGATGCCCTTGAAGCCCTTGCCATGTTCGAGACATGCACGGGGGATCCTGTCTATCTTGCAGATGGATGGTGTGCAGAGCATGGGATGGCCGGCGACTTCTCCTCCCCTTCGACTTCAAAGCTTCTTGCATCGATTGGCCAGGACGAGCTGAACACGTTCTTCAGCTATTGGTTCCAGGAGAACGGCAGCGCCAGGGGCCTGCTGTTCGACATCACATCCATAAGCAGCTACGCCAGGCTCATCGAACAGGTTGAATGGGGGCACAACAGGGACGGGGAACGCCTTGAGCAGGTCATCCTCTCGCTTGTGTGCTCATACGGCAACGGCATCCCATTGTGGTTCTGCATCCATGAAGGAAGCAGCGGAGATGCATCGCAGTTGAGGCTTTTGCTGGAGACGTTGAAGAAGCTGGGGGTGAACAGTGTCGTCATCACTGCCGACAGGGGCTTCTACAGCGATGACAACATCAGGCGCCTTGTGGATGAAGGGGCGAAGTTCATCCTTCCCGTCCCCTCATCCGTCTCGTGGCAAAGGAAACTGATAGATTCTGTAAAGGAAAACATTTACAGCCCTCAGAACCTTATTGTCTACAATGACGGGGATGACAGCTCGATCATCTATGCCGTGACGAAGTACGATGCGTCATCCCCTTACGGCAGGGTGTGGAAACACGTCTACTACGATGCTGCCCGTAAAGAGAAGGCCATAGCCGATCTCATGTCCAGGATAAACAGATGCAGACAGACCCTTGTTGCCAGAGGAAAGCTCTCCACATCCGATGAGAAGTTCGCTGAAACCTATCTGAAAGTGACTGAGACACCGAAGCGCGGACGCAAGGTCACAGTCAATGATGCTGCAATAAAGGACTTCATCTCATCTGATGCCGGTTACTGGGTGATCCTGACCAACTGCGAGAAAGATGCAGCCTCTGCGCTTGAGTCCTACCGCAGGAGAAATGATGTCGAGACCCTTTTCGACGATTTCAAGAACACTCTGGATGGAGACCGTACAAGAAGCCATAGCCCACAAACGATGCTTGGCCGTCTGTTCGTGATCTTCCTCTCTACAATACTCGTCAGCCAGCTCCGCCGTACTGTGGATGCCATCCCCGGCAAGGACAGGCGCTGGTGGAACTGGAAGGAATTCCTCCGCCATGCCGCCTCTTACTCCAAGTGTCATTTTGCCAGCAAGTACAAGGATGTCTACACATCCCCCACCAAGGGCCAGAGGATGATCTTCAACCTCCTCAGGATCCCATACATGTGGAAAGGCAAGAA